>JAGQLK010000156.1 GCA_020429485.1 Candidatus Dojkabacteria bacterium
TCTCACTCTCACCATCCTTAACCTTCATAATACGGTTCCAGAGGTTTTCTTGGGCATCGTTGTCTAGGTTGTTCTTTTCGGTAAATTCAGCCATTTTATCTAATAGTGCATCTTGGATATCTTCAGACTTTGTTTTGTCGGCTTCGTGTTCAGCACTGGCTAGAGCTCGAGCTAGGTCGGGCATAGTCATGTCTTCGTATGCTGTAGGCATAGTTTCTGCTTCATGCTGTTCTCTTTGTGTGTCGAAATAATTAGAGTCTACAAGATTGTTCTCTGCGTCTCTAGTATTACCATTTTCATCTTTGTATGGTCGTGAATCAAGATATGAATCAAGATCTTTTTGTGCTTGACGTGCTTCTGGGTCGAATGCGTGGTCTACGTTGATTTTTTCGCTCATGGCGGTGGTTCCTTCTTGTGAATTTTTTAAAATTGTTTTTAGTGTTTTTGTTTTATATAACAATATGTATATTAGCAGAGTTATTAGTTTTTGTCAAGTATTATATACTGTTTTTGTTATTCTTTCATTTTCATGTCTATTTTTAAATAGTCTACCCAATTTTCCGGCGCCAGATAGAAAGCTTTTCAGGATAACACAAAAACACTCTTAAGTCAAAATTTACAACCCTGTGCCAACTCGTGCATTACAACATAGTTCAAACATTAATCAATTACCGCTCAATTGCTTCATTAATTAAATATGCTGGTTTTTCAATACAAAATCTGTAAAAAATCTAGAAAATGAATCTGGACCCAATCTTTGTGCAATAGTATCTAGGTTATCATGAGGCACACCCTCTAGCCCTAGAAATTTAATTTGTGCGTTTACTAGATTCATAAATATTGAGTTGTTTATTTGCATAAATGGTCGGGCAATAGCCAGATATTGATACTGACGGGCAATTAAATCAACCGCATCCAGTATGTCTTCGGTTTGATTGGAAGAATTTATGAATTCTTGAATTTCATTACCAATCATTTGGGCTTGTTTAAAATAATCTACAATGAATTCAGTGCTTGGATAATAGTAAGTGTATGACCCAAGTGCACCACCTTCACTGTAATCCTTTGACAATCCATCTCTAGGGATACCGGGCAAGTAGAAGTAGCGGAAGCCAGACTTTGATTCATCAAATCTAGTTTTATATGCATCACCATAGTCCATCGCTACATCACAAGCTCTTCTGGCTTCATTATATCTATGATTCATTAATTGCGAATATTCATGAAAAACCCCTCTATACTCTTCTCCTAAACCAACTTGTCCCTCTCCGACAATACCATACACATTATTCGCAGAAGCTACTACATGAATATTTTTTATATTTTGAATAAATCTTTCTACAGATTCTCCGTACAATGAATCATCTCGCAGTGCCTTCACTATGTACTCTCTCACGCCTCGACTATTTTCTATATACACATTATTTAATGAATATGAGTCATCTTTATGGGGGAAACGAACAAGTTCACGTAGCGAAATATCAAGTGCCCGATTAAAATTTTGTTCTTTATCAACAGAAACTTTATCAATTGTCTGTTCACCCCACAAGTCATCAATGCTAGTTAATGGCGGAGTGAACTCTGTATCATTTCTAAGACTGGGTACTTCTTTCGGCCCAAAGACATCTTGTACGCTAGCATAGCTACTAGTCAAAGGTAATGCTTCTGAATCATTACCGTATTTCGTGTCTAAATATGCATCAAAATCTTTCTGAGCTTGACTGTTGCCAACGTTAAACTTTGTATCAGCCATATTTTTCTCTTGAATTTTATTCATACATCTATTTTGATACTACGTCTAACTAAATCGTAAGAACGTTGCAGCCGACAATGCCGCCGAGCCTAATCCTGCCAGTATCATCTTTCGTTTTTTTTGTTTTTCTGGGTTATTTTTGAAATCTTCTATCTTATAAACGTACTTGCGCGTCTTTCGATCAACATACTTAGAAAGCTTGTCAACGCCCTTATCAACACCCCGGCTTAGGCTCGTTTCTTTTGGGCTTGATTTTCCTGCAGGGCTCTTCGTGGTTTCTGCACTTAAAGATTTGTATAATGAATTAATTAGTTGCTCTTTATGTATCTTTAGCTGTTCTTCAGTTGGACTATCTATACCTTCATCATTAAATTTTTGGATTGCAATATTATCAAAGTCACTCATAGATGCAAGGACTAATGATCTCAATGCATCTTCTGGTGATAATCCTTGAGTAACCATACGCTTAGCTGTATCAATCTTTGCTTTCATGGCTAAGTTAGAGTTTCCTTCATATTCTTTGCTCTGATTTATCCTCTCAAATGGATTTGGTGGTAGATGAGAAAAATCTACAGGCTCTACACTATCCATAATCTTAGTAGGATTATTTTCTGACTCTTCAAGATCAGGAATCTTTGCCAGGTCTTCGCGTAATGATGCTCCAGAATCAGAGCTGTCATCACTCTTTTCGCTAGCAACTAACCATTCATGGTCGAGGTTAATCTTCTCAGTTGCGCGACTTAATGCATCTTGTATGCGAGGATCGTCTAAATTATCTGTTCCAAACTTCTGCTTTAATATATCTAAGAATTCTAGGAACCGTGCTTCTTCATCAGCATCTGACCATTCTGCATTCTTAAGTCGACTCTCAGAAATATTTCTTAAAATCTTACCGGCCTTAACATCTGGATCATTATTAACTAGCCTGTCTTCATAATCGTTGAGCTCTCTTACTGCCTTAACTATTCTTGGATCTTCAGCTTCATTAGTACCGTAGGCTTCTTTAAGTAAGTCGATAACTCTGTCATCTTGAGCATCCTCGTACGCTGCATCATAATCAGGACTATCAAGACCATTCTTAGCTCTTTCAGCCATACCCTTCTTGATAGCTATAATTTCATCTCGTATCTGTTGTTGACGCTCTGTATCTTTATCTACAGCTCCGCTCTTAGATTCGTCGCTAACTTTTTCATGCTTCTTGCTTAGCTTCTCACTCTCACCATCCTTAACCTTCATAATACGGTTCCAGAGGTTTTCTTGGGCATCGTTGTCTAGGTTGTTCTTT
>JAGQLK010000157.1 GCA_020429485.1 Candidatus Dojkabacteria bacterium
CAGTCTAGATCATCTGCTAGCACTTATTAAACTTGCCAAGAACGAAGGTGTGAAGAAACTATATATTCATGCATTTGCTGATGGACGTGATGCACCGCCCAAATCAGTAGAACGATATTTATCTGAAGTTGACAAGCATCTTGAAGGATTTGAGGAAGCTAGCGTTGCAACATTGCAAGGGAGATTTTATTTAGATCGTGATAGAGATTGGGATAAAACTCAAAAAGCTATAGATCTTCTGGTTAAAGGAAAAGGCGCTAAGTATACTGATTGGCAAAAAGCAGTTAACTTCAGTTATAACCAGAAACTTACTGATGAGTTTATGGATCAGTATATATTAGATGAAAATGGAGTTATCAAGAAAAATGATGCTGTAATTTTTACTCATTATCGAACTGATAGGTTATACCAGATAAGTAAAAGCTTTCTGGACCAAAAGTTAGCCAATCAATATGTGGTTACATTTATAGAAGTATCTGAGGATATCAAGACTCATGTAGCATTCCCAAGACCAGAAATCACTCACACGTTAGCAGAGACGATTTCTTTAGCTGAAAAAAAACAGTTACATATAACAGAAACCGAAAAATATACTCACTTAACATTCTTCTTAAATGGTGGTAGAGAGAAAGAATTTGCTGGAGAAGAATGGAAACTATTGGTTTCTAATCGGTTTGTTAAGCCATTCTATAACTTTGAGCCATCAATGAGAGCCTTTGAACTTACAAATGAAATTATTACCAGAATAGAAAACAAAGATACCGATTTTATTATTGCTAATTATCCCGCAACAGATATGGTTGGACATACTGGCAATTATGAGGCAGCAGTTATTGCTGCTGAGTCAATCGATTATTGTGTAGGTAAAATTTATGAAGCTATCAAAGACAATCTAAAGGATTATGCATTAATTGTTACTGCCGATCATGGCAATAGTGACATTATGTGGGACTATGAAAATGAGCAGCCTCATACACAGCATACTACATCTCCTGTTCCTTTTATTTTGGTAAGCGATATCGACTGTAAGCTAGATAAAAGAGAGACTTTAGAAGATGTGGCACCTACTGTTTTGGATTTGATGGGAATAGAGATCCCTGAGGTAATGACAGGTACAAGTCTAATACTTAAAAATAAAGCGTCTTAGTTTACGCCTATCTTTTTCAGCCATTGGCCTGTATAGCTCTTAGCTGTATTTGCTACTTGCTCTGGTGTACCTTCTGCAATAATGGTTCCACCCTTTTCACCACCTTCTGGGCCAAGGTCAATAATCCAATCAGAAGTTTTGATTAGATCTAGATTATGCTCGATAACAACAACACTGTTGCCCTTCTCTACTAGACTATGTAAAACAATTAGAAGTTTTTTCAGATCTTCGAAATGTAAACCAGTTGTTGGTTCATCCAGAATATACAAGGTTTTACCTGTGCTTCTTTTGCTTAGTTCAGATGCTAACTTAATTCTTTGTGCTTCACCACCTGAAAGTGTTGTTGCCGATTGCCCTAGCTTGATATATCCTAATCCAACCTGCTTCAGAGTTTCTAGTTTAGTATGAATATTTGGAATATTTTCAAAGAATTCCAATGCATCGTCTACAGACATTTCTAGAATTTCAGAAATATTCATACCGTTATAATCTATTTGCAGTGTTTCTCGATTATATCTTTTACCTTTGCATACTTCGCATTGTACATATACATCAGGCAGGAATTGCATCTCGATCTTAATAAGTCCATCTCCTTGGCAAGTTTCGCATCTTCCTCCTCTTACATTAAAACTAAACCTACCAGGCTTATATCCACGTGATTGTGATTCTCTTGTAGATGCAAACAACTCCCTAATTTGAGTGAAGACTCCTGTGTAAGTTACTGGGTTTGATCTAGGCGTTCTACCAATTGGAGATTGGTCGATATCAATCACTTTATCTATATTATCAAGCCCTTTAATTTCTTTATGTATCCCTGGTTCTGCTTTCGCATTATAGAAATGCTTTTTTAATGCTTTAGATAAAGTTTCATTTATTAATGAAGACTTACCACTACCAGATACACCTGTAATAGAGACAAACTGTCCAAGTGGTATTTCTACGTTCAGTTCCTTCAAGTTATTGTGAACTGCTCCAATTATTTCAAGCTTAGAATCAATTGGGGTTGTTGATCCCCACTGTCCTTGTTTACTTATCTGTTCTTGTACAATCTTTTTTGAGATTTTTCTAATTTCTTGCGCACTTATTTCTGTTTTGCCTGAAAGATATTTACCAGTTACAGATTTCTCATCATTCATTACTTCTTGAGGAGTTCCTTGAGCAATAACTTCTCCACCTTTCATACCTGCTCCTGGTCCCATATCTATCAAGTAATCGGCTTGTCTCATAGTGTCTTCATCATGTTCTACAACGAGAATAGAGTTACCGAGCTTTTTAAGATTAATTAATGTTTCTATTAGTCGTTGGTTATCTCTTTGATGAAGTCCGATAGACGGCTCATCTAAAACATATAGCACTCCACTAAGTCCTGTACCAATTTGAGAGGCTAATCTAATTCTCTGTGATTCTCCTCCTGAGAGTGTTCTGGCGGTTCTATTTAATGTTAGATAATCTAATCCAACAGCTAACAAAAATTGAATTCGAGTCTCTATTTCTTTCACTACCTGCCTAACTATCTCTCTTTCTTGATCAGTTAATGAGTCGTCATTTCGTTCTTCTTTGCTGTCTTCCTTGAGTTTCTTAAGCCAAGGAGTAACTTTATTTAGAGCTAGATCAGTTATTTCTTTGATATTTTGCTTCTCTATAGTTACCGCTAACGCTTCTGGTCTTAGTCTGGCTCCTTCACAACTTGGGCAAACTATTTCTCTCATATATTGTTCTATTTCTCTTCTTATATAGTCAGAATCTGTTTCTTTATATCTACGCATTAAAGAAGAAACTAAACCTTCGAATTCAACTTTGATAGTATTTCGAGAGCCCCTAGCTTTTGAGTAATAATTTACTGTGTATTTCTTATTCTTCTTTCCATGCA
>JAGQLK010000158.1 GCA_020429485.1 Candidatus Dojkabacteria bacterium
AATGATATTTACTTATTAGAAGTAACCACAACTGCAAGCTCAAGCAATTCTTCAAAATGGCTTAATAGTGAGATTTATTCGAACCCATATAGCCAAGAATATAAGTGGGAAAAATACGTTCATGAATCTTTTGGTAATTGGCTAACATCTCTATCCGCTAAGTATCCAAATCTTATTTATTACTCTTTACAGCCTACTTTTGCACAACCAGAACTTCTTACATATTTGTACTTTCCTTCTACTAGAAAAGTTGACTACGGTCGTCAAATATTATCTAACACAGCTACTGGCACTGCAAATGGATGGTATAGTGCGGCTCAAAGCGGAGGGGCACCAGCATATATTCATTTAAATGGATCACAGACAATTGGCGATACTACTTTTATTAGTGTAAGTTATTATGATGCAGATGGTGTATCTGATAAATCGGAAGGTATAAATCTAGCACAAATAGTTGTAAACGACTACGTAGACTGGGATGGTCCAAAGGTAAACAGTTCATCGACAAAAGAAGGCATCCGCATCATGTATTCAAATCTTGGTGATAGTAACTTTGAGCCAAATTCTGTATATATATATCAACATGGATGTACTTCGGGATGTATTTACGGATGGAAGAAAGTAAACAAAAATAGCAATCTAACAATTTCAAGTAGCTTGAATGTTAGTGCCCAGATTTCATATGTGAAAACAACACGTGATGAACTAAAAATCACCTTTGTGATAAAAGATCCAAGCAATAAGTTTGGCAATTCAAATCTATATGCTTGGACAGAGGGAAGAATATCTGGAAAAAGCACTAATTTTAGTGAAAATTTCGATTTGTTATCTGGATATAGTACTCAACCAGATGTTAATAATCTTGTTTACAAAGATGCCCGATTTAAATATCTAGGGAAGATATAAAAGATAATTACTTTTATTAAAGTTATATTATTACGATAATCTTTCAGAAAACCGACACAAGCAAACTATGAAATTTTTGAGTTCATTAAATTGGAAGCCGTCCATCAATAAATTACGGCAAATGGTTCTTCTGGTTAAAAGACTTCTACGAAAACACTACAAAAAAGTATTACTAGTTATATTACTCTTTTTAGTTTGCGCAATAGCTCTGACTTATTTATATCTTGCGAACTTATTCAAACAGCTTCCTGACCCAAACCAATTAATTGAAAGACATTCTGATGAAAGTATAATTATTAGGGATAGATATGGAGAGGAGCTATACAGATTCTTCGAGGGGGAAAACAGAGAATTTGTAGCTATAGACTCGCTAGAAAGTCACGTAATCTGGCCAATTTTAGCAGCGGAAGATCAGCAGTTTTACCAACATGAGGGTGTGGATTATCTTAGCACTCTTAGATGTACGGTAAATGTTGTTACAAAAGGTTTGAGCGGTAGCGTTTGTGGAGGAAGTACAATTACTCAACAACTTGTCAGAAATACTATTCTCACAGATAGCGAGGGGGATGCTGCTTTTGATAAAACACCTACAAGAAAGCTTAAAGAAATTATTATCGCTACTCAGGTTGAAAGGACATATACTAAAGATGAGATTTTACAGTTATACATTAATGAAGTTCCATTAGGTGGGCTAAATTATGGATTTCAAGCTGCTTCTCAGGCATACTTCGATAAAGATCTCAAAGACTTGACTCTTGCTGAATCAGCAATGCTAGCAGGCCTACTCCCTAGCCCAAGTAGCTACAATCCAATATTCGGAAATCGGGAATATGCATATGATAGACAAAATTATGTTCTAGACCAATTAGAACAGATGACAGAAATTACAGGTATTACACAGGAAGAAATCGATGCGGCTAGAACAGAAGATCTATTTTTTACCTCAACTGGTCTTACTGAAATATATGCACCTCATTTCGTTTTCTATTCACAGAAACAACTTATCGAACTTATCGGAGAAGATACATATAATGAAGGTGGATTAGATGTCACAACTAGTCTAGATTCAAATGTACAAACTATTCTGCAAGTCGAGATTGAGAATGCGATAAAAGATTATAAATCTGAATATCTGATACACAACGGAGCAGGTGTAATTTTGGAACCTAAAAGTAACGAAATTCTTGCAATGGTTGGATCTGTTGACTTCTTCAATGACGAAGAAATCAAAGTTAGCGGTAGTATCAATATGGTTACAGCCGATAGACAAATGGCATCATTAGTGAAGCCATACACTATGATAAAGGCATTTGAAGCTGGTTACGGTCCATATCTTGCAATACCAGATTCTAAAGAAATGGACTTCGGTTACAACGTAACAAATTATGATGGACAATACCACGGTATAGTAGATATTCGCCAGACCCTTACACAATCATTAAACATCCCTGCTCTTTATGTATATGAACTTATCGGTGATAAAGAATTTCTAGAAGTTATTGATCGGTTAAAAATTGGCATGAAAGAAGAACAAAGGGATGTTGGCATCACTCTAGGTTTGGGTAGTGCAGATATGACATTGCTTGATAATGTAAATGCTTACAGTGTTTTTGCTCGAGAAGGCATACAGAAAGACTTAACGAGTATTTTAGAAGTACGAAATAGAGAGGGCGAAATTATTTATAGCGCAGAACCTGAAGAAAAAAGAATATTTTCAAAAGCTAATACTTATTTGCTGAACTGGTCACTATGTGATATAGGTAATTTTCAAGATAGATTTGGTCAAGAATCATACGTAATAAATGGTAAGGCTGTCTGTGGCAAAACAGGTACTTCAGATAATTCTAAAGACTTATTAGCTATCCTCTATCATAAGAACCTGGTGATTGGAATCTGGAATGGGAATAGTGATGGAAGCTCCCCTCTTGGAACTGTTAGTAGCCGTACAAGCTTACCATTAGCAAGCAAAATCATGCAGATTCTGGATCCAACATATCCAATAGAAATTTTTGAGCAACCTGATTCAGTAATCGGAGTAACTCTTTGTTCTGATACTGGCCTAACACCTTCTAGAGGTGGGTC
>JAGQLK010000159.1 GCA_020429485.1 Candidatus Dojkabacteria bacterium
ATCAAGAATTATATTGTTTCAATAATTATCGAGTGAGTTTGAGCAAATACAGTAAGAAAGGCTACAACTTCTTGTTTCAGTTCTGCAGTGGCTGCAGCATAAGTGATTGTATGCATTTCTAGTGGAGCCTCTGATCCTTCTGGAGTAGGCACGATAGCGGAAATACTTACTAGCCTATGTGGATAGGATTTATTACCTATACAACTATTATAGTATAAGATACTATCCCAGGTTCCTAATTCTGCAACAGAAGTAGCAATTGTACCTAAAAATGCTTCAACATTACTTGGCTCATCTGTAGTTCCGTAGTAATACCTATCAGATGAATTGCCCGCAACGTAGTCAGCTAATGCGCCCATTACTATATCTGTATATCCCCGTAAGTGGTCTCCTTCTAAGCCTGGTTGGTAAAATAATTCTGCCATCAGTATGTTTTTCAATGGGGTGATTATAGCAGATAGTGATATTTTGGAAGCAATATTCTCACTATTTGATTCAATATAGAATAAGGTTATAATCACCTTAATAATATAAAAAGAAAATACATGTCTGGATCCAGCGAATTAGAAATAGCACAAAATGCAAATACCTTATCTGATGCATTTGGGGCGTATCTAGTATTTTCTGGATTTCAATATGCTTTTAATTTTGAGCTTCTACAACGAGACTTTGATCTTACTCCTGAACATCTACTTGATATATATTTCAATCAAGATGGTAGTTGGAATATGGAGAGAATTTTTGAAAGCTTCCCGACTACTGATGAAGAAACATTTGATATATTATTAACTGGTGAGGTAGACAATACATCAGCTAAGCGCTAACTATAAGGCGAAATAGAGCGATACACATAGTCTATGTGATATAATCCGCACACATTTTATTATTCTATAAATGACAGTAGCGACTCCAGAACAGGCTTCAAGCCTAGTGGAAATTTTTGGTCTTGAGATAATTGAAGGCGGATTATGCCAAGATAATGCAATTTATAACTGGCTAATTCTTATGTCAGAAGGAATAGACGCTAATCTTTGGGAAGTACAATTTGATAGAGGATACGCCCAAGGTGAAACAGACGAGGATGCCCATATGTATCTAGAAATGAATGGTGTTGTCTACAACAAAGGTGTTACTCTTGCTGAAGATAATCCATATCCAGATTTATCATATAGAGAACTTCAAGCACAAGGAGAAGACAAGACACATGTGTTAATCGGTGTTGCTTTGCAATGTATGTCCTATGAGTTACATCCTTTCCAATGGTTAAATTATCTCCAGGAAGCTGATGAAAGGTTTACTAGTGATTATATTACTGCGTTATTAGTTGTAGGCCTTTCTCGAAGGGTAAGAGTAGAAGAGTTAGATGGTTTCTTGCAAGGAATTTATGATCAATTAATAGCAAATCAGGACTTATGATAATAGATGGCGATTATGATGAAATAAGATCAATTTGGAGGGAGACTTTTAGTCCCAGTGTTAACCTACGTGAATTATCTTTTGCTAGAGATGTAGTAAAAATGCGAGATACATTATTGCATTTACTATCACAACATCAGGTGCCACTTATGCAAAGAGTGATTGAAGTAGGACCTCTTTTTGATCCATTGTCACCAGCACTTATACAAATGGGATATCCGATTTCACATGTACATCTTTCTGACCCTATTTATCAGGTCCATGGTGAGCCAGATGTTATTAATGGAGCAGAAACAACATATGATGCTGAGGGTTTGCCTAATAGCTACATGCATTTAAAGCAGATATTAATAGGTGGCGCTACATTAGTATTGGAGAATGTGGTTAACTATTTAGACTTCGTAGATATTGAAGGCTTGTTAACTGGTTTACCAGTTCCTGCAACTGTCATAGTATCCAATGATTTCAAGGGGGCATTAAATAAGCTGCATAGAAATAGAATGAAAACTGGGCATAAGTTCTTGCAAGGTATGCACGGCATTGGTGCTAGAGAACTATTTGTACCATATCAAAATGTGAGTGAGTTAATTGCAGTTTTCGAGGTTTAGTTTTAAATACACAGACCACCAATTACAACTCCGTCCTTAATTTCTGTATAACAATCTATAAATGACGATTCCTGACAACTACCAGTGAAGCTTGTACCTTCCTCAGTACCTAGCGGTGCAAGACATCTGTATTCACACTGTGAACTGTCAGTACATTCTTTACCTGCATCATCAGAGGGATAATTACAGACCTCAATCCCAGGAATAACAGTCCAATAGCCGCCATTTGCTTCGCAGCTTTCTCTAGTATCAGTCTCTTTTGAGAAAAATATAAGGTATGAGCTGACTGTGATGAATGCTAAAACTACTGCGACTATAATTACTAATTTGGAATTTGTTTTCTTCATATTAGTTGAGAGGTTATAAAGTATTCTAACTAATATTTATTTAAGTTTCTATATGATAATATTTACCTACTTCATAATAAAAAAATATGAAATCTTTCTTTATCTTCACCTACATCAACTATTATAAACGAAAACGTATTTTAGAAAAGTTAGCTGCTAAAGACGATTTCTTTTTTGTCCAAATAGGTGCGAACGACGGCATAAGCAATGACCCGATTAGAAAATATATTCTCAAATACAAGTGGAGGGGTATACTGGTTGAACCGATACCAGAAACTTTTGAACTACTTAAGCAAAATTATAGTGATCAGGAACAATTGATATTTGAAAGACTTGTTATTTCAGATACCAAAGGAAAAGTAGACTTCTATAAGTCTCCAAGATCTGTATTGAGCTCACTTCACGATGATTCATGGTTTAAGGAGAATAACTCTTTTGGATATTTAAATAGAAAACTTGCCGGTGGGGCAGAAAAAATACAAGTTGATTCTATGCCTATGATGGAACTACTCCATAAACATAAAATTGGACATTTAGACTTAATTCAAATAGATACAGAGGGCTTTGATAATGAAATAATTAAAATGTTAAATATAAAAGAAA
>JAGQLK010000015.1 GCA_020429485.1 Candidatus Dojkabacteria bacterium
TACCTGCATTTGCCATCGCTAACGAATATTTGTCTAAATCCTTCGATGGAATTTTGACAGCACTTGTATACCCCTCATTGATAAGCGTATTTCTCAAACCCTGATCAAGATCTAAGCTATCCCAATTTATTTCATCCTTAATTACGTAACCAGGACCTCCAAATTTATCATCGGAAGGATCTTCATTCTTAGTATTTGGACTACCACCCTGCAATAAGACACCAGGAATCAGCCTATGAAAACTTGTACCATCATAAAAGTTATCCGTAGCAAGAAAGACAAAATTATTGACTGTGTTAGGTGCATATCTCTCTAAAAGATCAATTTCAAAGTCACCTTTATTTGTTTTTATCACTGCAAAATAATCAAGATCCTGATTGATATTGTTTAACGGTGGAGCTTCATAAACCTGACTAGTGCCACTAGTATCTACGTCTCCATCGCCATCTGTGTCTACTGACGTATTTACAATTGGGTTAAAGCCTGCGCCAATGTCTCCTACGTATGACCTAAAGGAGAAGAATAGTAGAAAAAATACAATTACAATTCCTACAAAGTAGAGCCAGAATTCTTTGTTTTCTTTAAACACTAGATAATGTAATTAATTATTTTATTTTTTACGTAAATAACCTTCTTTGGTTCTGCATTCTCAAGATATTTTTGCACTTTTTCTGAATCTTTTACAGCACTTTCCACTGCTTCCTGATCAGAATCAAATTCAACCTCTACAGTATCACGTAATTTACCATTAACCTGAACAGCGATTGTTACACTTTGCTGAGTAAGCAATGAATCATCATGCTTTGGCCACTCTTGCATGTGAATTGAATCACTATGGCCGAAACTGCCTTGCCATAACTCCTCTGTTAGAAATGGTGCATAAGGAGCCATCAATACAAGAAAAGTTTCCCATTGCTCTTTAGTTACTTGAGCCTTTTCGGCATAATTAATAAATTTCATAAATTCGCTAATTGCTGTGTTGAATTTAAGATTTATTGTATCTGCAGTAACTTTTTTGATAGTCTTATGCAATTCGGCTTCTGTAGCTGAATCTAATTGATTAGCAAATTCATTGGTCGTTGAGAACTTATAAATTCTATCTATGAACCTTCTTACACCCTGTACTGATGCCTCACTCCAGGCTTTAGACTGTTCTAGTGGCCCCATAAACATCTCGTACATACGTATCGTATCCGCACCATAGTTGTTGACAACATCTGTTGGGTTGATCACATTTCCCCATCTTTTGCTCATTTTTCTGTTGTCAGGGCCTAATATAATCCCTTGATGCCTATGTACTAAAAATGGTTCATCAAAAGAAATATATCCTGCGTCATACAAAACCTTAGTAAAGAATCGAGAATAAAGTAAGTGACCTGTTACATGCTCTGGACCTCCTAAGTAGAAATCAACCGGCATCCAATTTTCTAATGCTTCTTTTGAAGCAAACGCTTCATCATTATGAGGATCAAGATATCTGAAGAAGTACCAACTTGAGCACATAAATGTATCCAATGTATCAACCTCTCTTTTCCATCCCTCACCATATCTTTTCTCTATTCCATCCTGGAATTTATCTGAATAAGTTAGTGGTGACTGACCAGTTGGTTTGAAATCAACATCATCAGGCAATATAACAGGCAAGTCTCCTACCTGAAGCGGCTTTAAATCAAGAGCGACAGGCTGCTTAATTTCCTCTAATATTCCAGGAAATTCATCTAGATCAAAGTGTCCAACCTCTCTATACCTTGCAATACGTGCATATGGAAATTCTGTCCTAAACCACTTTTCTGTTTCTTCTAATTCAACATAAGGATCATCTGTAGATAAAAATACCACCAATTCACCCACATTCTCTTTTACCTTTTCAATATCAAGATTTCCAGCATCTCCACCTATAAAGTTAACTAACATCTCATAAGTCTTCTCTTCTGCAGCCTCTTGCCATGAACTAAATCTGCTTGGAGTAGGTACTGTTGGTGCAGCAAGTATTAATTTTCTGACCTTATGATTTTCTGCAAACTTCAGTGCAGACCAACATCCTAATGACCTACCTATTACCACTGAATTTTTTGTTTCTTTATCCCCAACCTCAGAAGCCATTGTATCTAGCCACTCAGATAATAACGGATTTTCTGCATTTGGTAATTCTGGATTAAAATATTCTATTCCTTCTGCAGCCAACTGCTCACCAAGCCATCCATGGTACCTTGAAGTTGGACTACTTCCCCACGCATGAAAACTAATTACTGTATAGGGATTGTTATTGTATAACTCATTTAGTGCTTTTTCTTCCTCACTAAGTGGCTTATGCAACATAGGTATTGGTGCGCCCCAGAATCTCTGTCTAGATACAGACCAATCCCGCAATTTATAATTAACAACTCTCTTACCCCAACCTTTTTCTTCAAAATAATCCATTGTAGCCTTCATACCTTCATCGAATGGTAAGCCATTAAACATCTCCGAGTTGATCATCTTCCTCTTGATACCTTTACCAATCTTTACTTGATCGAAGGTTTCAGTATCTGGATTTATAACCTTATCTGTCTCGCCATCCTTACCTTCAACAACTCTATAAATCGGAAGATCAAATTTCTTTGCAAATTCAAAATCTCTCTCATCGTGTGCAGGACATCCCTGTACGGCACCTGTACCAAAAGATGCTAAAACAAAATCAGCAACCCAGATTGGAATTTGCTCTCCAGTAAGATGATTGATTGCGTATGAACCAGTAAAGACACCAGTCTTTTGTTTTTCATCAACTTGTCTTTCAAGATCTGTTTTAGCTTTAGCCTCTTCTATATATTTTTCAACAATCTCACGATTGTCATCAGTAATAAGCTGATCTACGTATTCATACTCAGGAGCAACTACTATAAAAGTAGCTCCAAAATTTACAGGTGTAGTTGTAAAACATGTAACTTTGAAATCTTTACCTACAACTTCATAATCAATATCAATTCCAGTACTTCTACCTATCCAGTCACGCTGTCTTTTTATTGATTCCTCTGGCCAATCAACCCTATCCAACCCTTCAATTAATTTATCTGCATAATCAGTTATTTTTAAATACCACTGTTCCATTTCTCTTAACTCAATTTCAGAATCACACCTTTCACAATGTCCATCGATAACTTGCTCATTTGCAAGAACAGTCTTGCAACTATCACACCAATTTACGGTTTGCTTCTTACGGTAAGCCAATCCTTGTTCATACATTAATAAGAAGAACCATTGTGTCCACTTATAATAATCTGGATTATGACTACCTACTTCTCTATCCCAATCAACTGATACACCCAAAGACTTAATCTGTTCTCTAAAGTTATCTATAGCAGTATCTGTATTTATTCTTGGATGAATATTTGTTTTGATTGCATAATTCTCAGCCGGAAGACCAAAAGCATCCCAACCCATTACTTGCAATACTTTCTTACCTTGTTGCCTCTGAAATCTAGAGTAAATGTCACACGCAATATAAATTTCAGCATGACCTACATGCAAACCTGACCCTGATGGATAAGGGAGTTGAGGAAGTATGTAATACTTATTATCTTTGGTTACCCCTTCTGGAGTTGCATACTGCTTGTTATCCGCCCAGTATTTGCGCCATTTGGCTTCTACTTCCTTATGATTGTACATGCTGATTTATAATTAAATTAAATAGTTATCCAATATTTATCACATTTACTTTGGTGATGTTACGATTATTATGTTTCACGCCAAAGTATAGCAAAATAGTTCTCTTATTTCTATCAAAGAATTTTCTGAAACCCTTTATAATCGCTTACAACAACCTTTTCTTTAAACGGTGTCCTCATTATCACTTTGCTCAAGTATTCATCTTCTACTCCCCCATAGTTTGCCTTTACTAAATAATCACCCTTAATTAGCAAGCCGAGGTCCAAGTCATCTTCTTTTACAAATTTTGGAGTCGCTCCCTTGAGCTGTAGATAGATGTAATTATCAAATAGAACTTGATCTAGAACTCGTCTTGAGCTCAAATTATAGAGCCCCAGATCCCTTAAATAGATTTTCTTAGCAGATCTAAACGAAGATTTCGGACTCCATTTTTCAACTAAATCAATAAGATACACCTCTTGGAAATAGTTCAAATATCTTTTAGCTGTATCAGGTGAAATACCGAACTGTTTAGCCAGGTCATTTATACTATAGTCTTTGCCGGCATTTTCAATTAATCCTAAGAAAAAGCCCTTTACCATATCCATATCCTTGAGCCCATACCTTGCTACAACATCTCCAGTGATTATTTTGTCGACCAATGCAGCATAACCATCCTGGCCCTGTCCTACACAGCCAGGCATACCCCCAGAATTCATATACTCTTGAAAATATTCATCGAGAAGATGCATCGTTTTGTTACTTAGCTCTATGCCTCGCAGCTCAAGATACTCATAAAAATCTAATGGCATTAACTGATACCTTTTAATCTTATTACCTAAAATTCTAGTATCAATCTCGTAAGAAGAAGAAAAATACACCTTAACTCCTTTTACCTGCCGTAATTCAACAAGCTCATTGATTCTTTTTGAGCTAGAGCCGATTTCATCCAAAATAACAACCACCCTATCATCTTTAGCTAACTTGTTTATTTGCTTAAACTTTATTAACAACTCGTAAAGAGTCCACTCTAGGTAACAGATGTTTTCTAAATTCAAATACAAGATTGTCTTCGAATCAATATGCTTACTTGAAATAATTTGATGAGCGAGCTGCTTTAGAAGCACAGTCTTACCTACGCCTCTCGTACCCGACAATAGCACTGCATCTGCAGAACTAACGGTGCCTAATAATGCTGTCAATATTGAATTACGAGCAAATTTTAGCTCGTTAAGCCAGTCACTTTCCCACCAAGGATTGTCATTAGAAATGTGTTTATCCATACGATACTATACGACAGTATCGTATAAGATACAATTAAATTATACGCTATTAGCGTATAGGATTTAGAGTGATTCGTTCTTTATTGCCTCAACTACTCTTGAGTCATCTCTCAAGTCTTCGATGAACATTACTTGATCCATATTAATCACCATTCTATCTGTAGGACCATGAATCTCACTACCTAGCTTAACTAGCGTTATGCCAGATGAAGTTGCAGGAGTTTCTTCTGCAACCTGAGCAGCATCTTCGCCCTCTTCAGAAGTAGCCTGCAAAGGTCTATTGATCTGTAAGTAATAAATGTCAACAAGCTCTAGCTCATGATCATCCTTAGAAATAATTTGCCCAAAATATACCTGACCATTACTCAAGAAGACTGCTTGATATTCCTCTACGAATTGAGATTCTTCATTAGCGGTAGAATCATTACCTGTTACTTTATTGCCAATAACATAGAAACCACCCAATACTATTATTGTTAGAATAATTGCTGCAATTACCGTTATTACCTGCTTAACTGCTCCATCAGCCTCTATATTTGAAATATTTTTTGTTCCCATTTTATTTTTTTAATGTTTATTATAATTAATCTTGGAATATTGCCTTCTGTGGACCTGATCGGGATTGAACCGACAACCTTTGCTATGCCATAGCAACGCTCTAGCCAATTGAGCTACAGGCCCAAGAATAATTTGAGGTAAACTCAAACTACCTTAATTTGATCAAGAGATCAATATTCATTTTACGGATGAATTATATCACAAAAGCATGAAATACCAAGGCTATTGACTTATCTTAGCCTAATATATGCTTCAGGGTTTTGCTTAACATTATTGATTCTAAATTCAAAGTGAAGATGGGTACCAGTACAATATCCAGTACATCCCATATACATAATCTTTTGACCTGCTTTTACTTGTTGTCCAACGCTTACATTAAATGCACCGCTACCATGATAATATAGAGTCCTAATACCTCCGCCATGATCAATAACTACATGATACCCCTGTCCAGCACTACCCCATCCTGCAGTAATAACTGTTCCTGATCCAGCTGCATTGATCCAACAGCCACCTCTTTTAGCTAAATCCGCACCTCTATGCCATGCAGAAAAACCTCTACTCCAAGTCCATCCGCCACATGCAGGATCAGTACTAAGTGGATGCACAAATGTACCTGGCGCCACATCAATACCACCTGGATCACCTACACCCGGATTGGACGGTGCAGGAGGAACGTATGTCACAGGCTTAACCGCAACTACAGGAGCAGGAATTATTCCATTTGGAATAAATAATTCCATACCTACTGATAGTACAGGATTGCTTCTATCCAAAACGTTACTATTAAGATCGATGATGTCAAAAACATTACCTTTATTTCTTTCCGCTATTTTCTCCAGAGTATCACCGTCTTTAACCTTTACAAATACTCCATCAATACCAGGAATTCTTAGTACCTGGCCTACTTTAAGCGTTTCAGAAGTCAAACTATTAGCCCATTTAATTGTCTCAACCTTAATCGAATAGATTTCAGCAACTTCAGATAATGTTTCACCTCTTTGCACTACATGCTTGTAAACTGGATAATCTTTTTCATCTTCAGATATAGCTCCAATTGATTCAGCTGTACCAGACTGAGAGAAAATATCCTGTCTCCCTAGAATACCTGATTCTAAGTCTAAACCACCAGTTTCTGCTGATGACGAAATATTTAATCTATTAGTAATACCTGATAAAACAGCTACAACTGTAATGATTGATACAATAACGTGAAAAGCACTCCTATAAAGCGAGCTTCTACCCCAGAACATTCTTCTAACTGCCCATGCCTTTGCATTATCCAATGCAGTGGCAATAATGTACCCTAGAGATAGACTTCCAACAGTAAGTTGTCGCCCTCTCAAGGCCAAGTATTTTGATAAAGTAGTAACAAATTCAACAGGGATTGGTCTGCTTGGTGCCTGCTTTGGTTGTGGTTGAGTAAAGCGATTAATTTTTGGACTTAAAGCCATCTTTCTCCGCTTAAAAAATTAACTATTATACTTCGCAGCCTAACGACTGGCTAAGCTTCGAAGTAATCTAAGTTAACCAAGCACAAACAGATAATGTAAAAAAGCTGAGGTTATATTGTAATATATTATGGGTAAAATTGAAAGGGGCCCGATAAGGGCCCCTAGAGTATTATTCGAAGTTCTCGTGCAAAGTTGCAATAAATTCTTTATTATCCTTAGTCTTCTTCAATCTTTCGATAAGTAGACCAGTTGCATCATCTTCCTTCAAAGTATCTAACATACGAATCACTCTCCAAGATGCATTTAGCACATCAGGATCAAGTAATTTATCTTCGTTTCTTGTTCTAGATGCTTTAACATTAATTGCTGGATATATTCTTCTTTGAGATAGTTTTCGTTCAAGTCTAAGTTCCATGTTACCTGTACCTTTAAATTCCTCAAAAATCACTTCGTCCATCCTACTTCCAGTCTCTACGAGTGCTGTAGCAAGAATAGTTAAACTACCATTTTTACCTTCGAAGTTTCTTGCAGCACCGAAGAATTTCTTTGGTGGGTAAATAGCAACTGGATCAAATCCACCTGAAAGTGTTCTTCCTGAAGGTGGAGCTGTAATGTTGTATGCTCTTGCTAATCTAGTAATACTATCCATTAGAATACATACATCTTTACCCTGCTCTACCAATCTCTTAGCACGTTCAATAGCCATCTCTGCTATCTTAGTGTGCATCTCTGGTGCTTCATCAAAGTTTGCAGCTACTACTTCTCCATTTACAGATCTTTCCATGTCGGTTACCTCTTCAGGTCTCTCACCAACCAAGACTACCATTAGGTGAATATCTGGATGATTCTTACTGATTCCATCAGCAATTTCTTTTAGCAACCATGTTTTACCTACTTTTGGAGGAGCTACAATCATACCTCTTTGCCCCTTACCAATTGGAGCTAATAGATCGATGATTCTTGTAGATAGAATATGTGATTCAGTTTCTAATTTAATTTGTTCGTCAGGGAAAATTGGTGTTAATTTCTGGAAAGTTGGTCTTGATAGTGCCTCATCCGGACTACCACCGTTTATCGCTTCTATTCTCAACAAGCTCAGATACCGTTCCCCTTCTTTAGGAGGCCTAGCTTGGCCCGATACAAAATCACCAGGTCTTAAATTGAATCTTTTAATTTGCGAACCAGAAACATATACGTCGTTATTTCCTGGCATAAGTTTTAATGATCGAAGCACACCATGGCTACCATCATTCATAATCTCTAATACACCTTCTGCGAATATATTGCCGCCTCTTTTAGTCTGCTCTTCTAATATCTTAATAATCAAGTCGCTCTTATTTAAATCTGCTGACTCTTTTATTTTAAGGTCCTTTGCAATCTTTCTGAGATCTTTCAAAGTCTTCTCATCTAACTCTTTCAGAGTCATAGCCTTTGCAATTTTATCCATTACTTAAAAAAGTATTAATTAAATTATATTGATTTGTATGGGAATATTTCGTTAGAGGTTGTAATCTCTATTAACTTGATGTAAGTATGTCAAAAAATAACTATTGTGTCAAGAAATGCCCGATCATCCCTATAAAAAGTTGTTTACCCAATATTATCAATGATATTTCTATCCCAATTGAAGTCTTAAATCCCAGAAAAATACTGTGAAAAATTAAGGAAATTGGAAGATTTGGAAATTATTTGGGATCGGCACTGCCCCAACCGACCCCGATGAAAATCTACTTAACAAACAAAACTAATAAATTTGCATCGAAGTATTAGAACAGCTCACCGAATCATTCAATATTTGAAAATCAGCATTTCCAAGAGTCCAGTAAGTTTGTACGCGAACCAGACTCTGGGAAATGCCGATTTCTTCTATCTAATTACCCGGTTTTTAATGATCTGTAATTATTGTAAACTATAAAATCAACCTTGTCAAGTCCTATAATGCTATATTACTTCAATCCTATAATACTCGCAATATTTGTAACGTTTTTGTATTTAGCCTTCCCCCCAACCACAATCCTATCAAAGCCTAGTCTTCTTGCCTCATTTATTCTTTCAGTCATCCTTGGTACCGTTTTAACATTACCACTTAACCCAACCTCACCTATCATCATTAAATTTTTCTGCCGGTTCTCAACTCTTCTGTACGAATCTACTATCGCATTACAAACCGCCAAATCTACCGAATTATCTTTTACCTTAAATCCCGAAGTCACATTTACAAAAACATCGTAGCTCGACAACCTCACCTTCAAATACTTTTCAATAATTCCTATCAACATGTATAACCTGTCAACCATTATACCACTAGCCAATCGTCGTGGCAAACCTGCGTTAGCTTTGCTAACTAGAGCCTCTATCTCCACGACAACGGGCTTGCGACCATCCATGAGAACAGAATACACAGCGTTACGTTCGCCACCATAAATTTCAAGCAGCCTTTCGTTTAAGCTTGGTATGGTTTCTAAACCTGCCTGGGTCATTGCGAAACAAGCCACCTGCCCCACTTCGCCATACCTATTTTTAGTACACCTAACCGCCCTTAGTGAATCAGTTACATCAGCCTCAAAGTACATCACCACATCCACCATGTGTTCTATGTATTTAGGCCCTGCAATAATTCCATCCTTTGTAACATGGCCCACAATAAAAGTCGCAACATTCCGACTCTTCGCAAACTCAGAGATCTTTAGGGCAACATCTCTTACCTGCGCAGCTCCTCCAGGTGAATACATACCATCTTCACTACTAATCGTCTGCAACGAGTCAATCATCAGGATTCCAACCTTCTCTGTTTGTAAAAGAGCCAAGACCTCGTCAATATTATTGCTCTGAATAATGAAGCAATCCTTGGCATTCTCATCCTTACTACTAATTCTTTGCAATCTTGTTGCCACCTGATTCGACGTCTCTTCCCCCGTGACATATACACGCTTCAAACCTTTTCTTGTATCAGTTTGCAGTAACACCTGTGTAAGCAGTGTGGACTTTCCTATGCCAGGCTCTCCACCCAACAATACAAGAGAGCCAGGTACAATCCCTCCACCTAGAACCAAATCGAGCTCAGAAAGCCCCGTAGAGAACCTGCCTTCAGATGTCTGCTCAAGCTCAAGAACCCCGACCAAGGCGGCGGAATTACCCTTACTTAACTTGCTAGAACTTTTCGCTTTAGTGACATTATACTTTTCCTCGAGAGTACCCCAAGACGAACAACTTGGACATCGCCCTTCCCACCTTGGAGCCATGTAACCACAACTTGCACACTCGAAAACTATTTTAGATTTAGATTGTTTCACGCACTTTTCGTAACATATTTAATTCGTTGTGGTTATTCTAGAGATAAATTCCCAAGAATGCAAATGTATTAAAGTACAATATTAATCGTAATTACTTGGAGTTTAAGTTCTGAGAAAAGATTAATTTAGGGTCAGCCGATCTTTTTTCAATTGCAGTTTGATTTCGCCGAGATTTTCACCTTTCTCGAGAATCAAATCTGAAAGCGGAGATTCAACAAGTTCCTGTATAGCTCTTTTTAGAGGCCTTGCTCCATACTCATCGCTAAAACCCTGCTCCGCGATAAATTCATATTCTTTCTTCGTAGCTAGGAGCTTAATTCCCTTTTCTGCTAATCGTTCATTGAGCTTATCAATCTGAATTTTGACAATATCGGAAGCATCTTTAATGCTAAGACCTCTAAAGATTATTACCTCATCTAGTCTATTAAGAAATTCTGGTCGAAGATAAGCTTTCAATCTTTCTATTAGTTCATTTCGCATCTCTTGATAGGCAGTATCAAGATCTTCATCCTCTTTGCTATCATTTGCTTTTTGATCAAATTCGAGATCAAAACCCAATACCTCATGCTTTCCAATATCTTCTGCACCGATATTTGAGGTCATTATTATTATTGTATTTTGAAAACTAACTTGTCTACCTTTTCCATCGGTTAACCGACCTTCCTCAAGAACTTGAAGCAAAATGTTTAATACATCAATATGTGCTTTCTCGATTTCATCAAATAACACAACGCTATATGGTCGTCTCCTAACTTTATCAGTTAACTGACCGCCTTCTTGATAGCCGATATAACCTGGAGGAGATCCGATCAACTTTGAAACAGCATGCTTTTCCATAAGTTCGCTCATATCAATTTGAATTAGAGCCGATTCACTCCCAAATAATTCCTTGGCGATAACCTTTGCGGTTTCAGTTTTTCCAACACCTGTAGGTCCTAAGAATAAAAACGAGGATAAAGGACGATCCTTCTCGCCAATACCAACTCTTGCTCTTTTAAGAGCTGCGGCTACTTTTTCAACCGATCGTTCTTGCCCAATTATATTCTTCGATAATATTTTGGAAAGATTCTTTAATATCTTTTTATCTGATTGTGTTAATGTATTTACAGGAATACCAGTCCATCTGGAGATTACATCTCTGACATCTTCTGATCGAACAGTATAACCTTTGCTTTTTAGAATTTTACCTTTCTGTTTGCTAAATTCGACTCTCTTCTTTTTTAATCTATCTTCTTCTTTTTTAAATTCAGCAGCTAACCTAAAGTTATCAGATTTTAGGGCTTCAAGCTTAGACAGACTGATATCATCAATTTCTTGGTCTAATTTATTCAAAGCTGGATATTTCTTTTCTCGACTAATTTTTACAGTAGCTGCCGCTTCATCAATTACATCAATCGCCTTATCTGGCAAGTATCTCTCGGCGATATATCTTGAAGAAAGCCCTACAGCATCTTTGATCGCATCATCATAAATTTTTACATTATGATAATCTTCAAACTGATCTTTCAATCCTTCAAGTATCTTGATTCCATCTTCAATATTTACCTCTTCAACCATCACAGGTTGAAATCTTCGACGCAAAGCCTCGTCTTCATCAAATGTCTTTTTATATTCTGCATATGTGGTTGCACCGATTACCTTTAAATAAGGATCTGTTAGGACAGGTTTCAAAACGTTTGCGATATCTGCTCCACTACCTGTTGGCGAAGCACCAGCAATCACATGAATTTCGTCAATGAATAATATTGTATTCTTATCCCGCACCACTTCGTTAATTACATCTAAAACTTTTTCTTCTAATTCTCCTCGGACCTTACTCCCGGCAATAATAGATGAAATATCGATCGAAATAATCCTTAACTTCTGAATCGACTCAGGAACTTTTCTCTCTACTATCCTCTGCGCTAATCCTTCAACCACTGCTGTTTTTCCAACTCCAGCGTCTCCAATAAGAATTGGATTGTTCTTTGTTCTTCTTGCTAGAATATTAATCATACGATCAATCTCTTCATCACGACCGATTATTGGTAATAAAGAAGATTGTTCTGCAAGTGAAGTTAAGTCTTTTCCAAATGAGCCTAGAGCAGAGTCTGACACATCTTCTTTTGAATCACTCTTTGTAAAAATCCCAGGTGGATAATTAGCAAATGATAATAGCTTACCCTTAACATCATCATAGTCTAGTCCGCCATCTTCCAAGTCTTTAACAAAAGCAAGGTTTCTTGCCTTAAGTAAAGCCAGAAGCAAATGTTCGGTTCCGACATAAACATGTCCTAATTCATAAGAAATTGCATAACTGTCACGAATGATTGTTTTAAGGTTAGAAGACAACCTAATTGATCTTCGGGTTCTAGATGTTTTATTTTCAGGAATTTTAATATTCTCCTTTGTTGCATCAAGATTTATTCCCATATTGGCAAGTAGCCTAGACGCCAAAGAATCTTTATTGTTAGTAATAGCGATAAAAAGGTGTTGTGGAATAATGATCTCAGATCCAGACATTTTGGCAATGTTCTTCGATCCAATCAGTGCCTTCTGAGCATTTACAGTTAATTTTGATAACGCATTCATAAAATTCAAAATAATAGTGGAACAATTATACTATTGAAGTTAGCAACTGACAAGCTTAATTGCTAACAACATTATTCAATTGATAACAACACTTGGATATACACGCTAAAATAGGCACTATACAAATTTAGAATTAATAATATTGGCTCGTTTGTATCAAATAAAGAAGTCCCGTTCATTGCCAGCTGGCAATGAACGGGACTTAATTTCTTCTTACTGATGTCTAGTTCCCACTCTTT
>JAGQLK010000160.1 GCA_020429485.1 Candidatus Dojkabacteria bacterium
CAGAAATAGAAGACGAAGAATTAATGGAACTTGGAATCATAATTACAGGCATATCTGATTCTGGAAGTAGGAAGCTACAAATACCTGACGATTCTCTAGAAAAATATAAAGAGTTAATCAGACTCAAGATGAATAAAGGTTTTTGGAATGATATTATTGGTACAGATGAAATAATTTTTATATTCAAGCTAGAAGATGAAATTATAGAGATGGTTCTTACAGAGGACAATCGCTTGAAAATTGCAAAATTATGCAGTGAGTTAAATGGTGATCCTATTGAGAATACATCACAGATATTTCGATATTTGGCCGGTAATGACTTTTATTCAGGCTTTCTCAGGCAATTTTATCCTCAAGAATACAACTAGTGTATCTAGGACAATACGTATAATTTCCTTTGTAATTTAAATATAAATATAATAACTTAAGGATAAGATATTATTTATTATTATCATTTCAATGGATAACAAAATGCAAAAACTAGAACTAGTATCAGCTGCATTAGTTGGTACAGCCGTAGGAGCATTAGCTGTTGCTTTTACCAAAACTGATACAGAACAGAAGCTTGAAGAAGGATTTGAAGACATGAAGAGTAAGGCCATGGCAAAAGTTGACGAGATTAAGAAAAAAGTAGAAGAGTCAACAGGAGAAGCAAAAGAAGTTCTTTTGAGAGAAATAGAAAATGCTCAAATGGAGCTAGATAAAGCAAGAAAAATGCTACAAGAGGAAGAGTAATTCATTTTTCTTTTAAAATTTCACCTAGAAAATTTTCATCCTTTCAATTATTCGTTATACTGACGTTATTACCGTTAATTGTTTTTATAAATGAAAAATATTAAGCTTTTCAAAGTAACTATTCAGTTAGTTTCATTTGTAGTAATTGCTCTAGTAGCGTATTTAATTGCAACTAATTCCTTTCTTGCACCCGACGACTCAGAAGCGAGTAAGCTTGAAACATTATGGATGTATGATTTCGATAATCTGGATGATTGGGATGTGGTTACAACTGATGGTTGTGTAATTGCTCCTCATGACATGAGCTCATTAGGAGGGCCATCAAAAGGACTTCAAATTTCCAGAGAAGTGGCTACTAAAAATTGTCATCTTGAAAAGCAAATAGTACCAGCACTTACTCGTGGAGAAATAAGAATAGAATTTTATGATGACCTGGACGCAAATAACCCTCTTTCAACTGTATTTGCTGCAAAAGATGCAAACAATAACAAAACTCAACTAGGAATTATAGCAAAGCAAAATTCAACAGAATATCTATATAACATCAATGGCAGTGATACTAGTAGTAATGTTGCTAGAACGCAGGGCTGGCATACTTTCACGTTAATAATAGATAGTGGAATTAGTTATGGCTCAATTGATGGAGTTGATTTAACATATCTCCCTCTAAATACATTAATGACAAACTTTGATGTAATTAAAATTGCTAGTGGATGGGAAAGTAAGCAAACTATGAACATAGGTAGCGTTGAAGTACTATCGAAATCCAACTCAACAGTTCCTCCAGGCGGCACTCCCGTGCCAGTAGAGAGACCAAGTGTAACATATACTTTGAATTCAACAAGACTTACACCAGATCAAGAATTTGATATTGATATTACAACTACAGTTGATCTGCAACTGCTAGATAATAATGAGCTTAATAATTTATTTCTTAATTTAGGTGAGTTATATCCTGATGTATCTAACTTGGATTACTTACCTATGTTTTTAGTAGAGAAAGATCCAAATGGTAACTATCTATTTGCAGGATTAAGTTGGAAGGGAACTGATAACTTAGGGAATCCTAATATAAATCAATATACCAGTTACGAAATTTCTGGAGCAAAAGTTACCTCTGGGCAGGATGCTTGGATTTGTAATGATACAAACAGAAAAACTGACTTCGGATTCAGAGATAACACATTTGCTTGTCTCATTGGTTCAGGAACGTCTGTTAGTCAGGAAGGCGATAAAGTGGCTATAAGATGGTCTATTAGACTTATGCCTGGGTTCTTTGATTTAAGGGAAATAGCTAGAGGTATATCCAAAAATTCAACAAATATCAGAGATCTAAATGTCTACACAACGGTTAATAGGAAGAGTACTGATTTCACTTCAGAAGATTTTGATTTTAACAATGAATGGGACAAGGTTGGAAATGTAGAAATTTATAACAGCGCAAGAAAAAATCTTAATGTATCTAACTTCAACTATGATCAAGGTAGCAACATGATAAACGTGGGGCTTACTGGTATTGATTCTTCTGAAAACATTAATAGAATAACTATTTGGATAGATGAGATAGATCCAAACGGTATACGGTCAGATATGGCTAGTACTTTCCAGTTTGTTAAAGAAGGCACAGAATGGAAAGCTTACGGAAGAAATTATACTGACTTGAGATTGATATGTACTGTTGGTCAGAAAACATATGTTGGAGGAGATTGCTATAGAAATTATAAATATGATTTTGGCGGATATGCTTTGGGTTCTAATTCTGAAATCTACTATGGAAGAAATAGAATGTCTACAGGTAATTATGATGCAAATGAGAGTTCATCAAAATTGAGCTTATCTAATACTCAGATTACAGCAGCAAACAACTCCCTAAGTCTCCAGCTGCCAATTGAATTCTATGAGATCATGATGGATAGGAATCTGAATATGTATATAAGTTGGATTTCTACTGATGGAAACAACATGCACTGGAATAAAGTAGGAGAAATGTTTGTTGAGTCAAATAACTCATCTGATTTGGGACAGGTATACATAGATAATAATCAAAAGTTAAGGTACACAGGGAATGATGAAGAATATACATGGGTAGGTACAAATGACTATCTACTACATAAGTATCTAGATGAAAGAGAACTTGATGCTCATATGGCCAAAATGCATGTCTATGGAATGAATTACATTAGAATATTTGTTGAGCCTTTTTACACTAATCCAGATTCTGTTATGGCTTTTGTAGAT
>JAGQLK010000161.1 GCA_020429485.1 Candidatus Dojkabacteria bacterium
TTAGAAACAAACGATACTCCTATAGACTTGGTTGATATCTGGATGCAAGACTTCAGATTGTCCAAGAATACCTTTTTTGAAGGGCTACTGATCCTTATTTTTGATGCCATAAACGAAAACTCGCAACCTGAGGATCTCCTGTCAAGAATCTCGCATCGTATAACATTTAGTTGTTTCAGTTTCGTCAAAGTAATTATCGTGTGCCGTAATCCATCATGGCGAATCCTAAAAGATTATCTGCAATTACCACAAATGTATATTTACGAGCCATTTCCACTAATTTTTGAGTTAGAAGTTAGAGAATTTACAGTTCAAGAATCTCTTGTCGCATTCGAGAATCATGCTGCTGTTATTGGCTTTCCTCAGAGTTTTGAAGAGTTGAGTGTACAAGCAAGGGATTTCATCCGATACCCTTTATTCTTAGGCTTGGCTACTAAAATATTTGGGAAAACGGATGATCCGATCCCAAAAAATATTTCCCTGAGACAATTGTTCAATCAATACGTAAATGAGTCCATAGGTGTTGTCAGGGAGGATCCTAGGTATTTAATTATTGAACGGATGTTAGTGTATCTATTTGATCTTAGGCAGCGTGCTGTTGATGTAAGTATTTTGCGCAACGATTCGATAGTAGGCCACCTTATAGTGTTGACCGATCGATCTCACCCTTATCAACAGTTACTCGAGGGTGGTTTTCTCACGCATCAGCAGAAAATTATCGGAGCTCGAAAGGAATTTGAGCAAGTATTCATAACCTATGAACGGATCTTTGAATACCTTTTGGCTGATTTGGTATTAAATCCTGAGCAACCTATTTCGACATCGGAAATAGAGTCACTTGTTCAATCACTATCTCTGGACAACTTTCCGTCTTTGATTGGAGCGTTGGAACTAGCAATCAGCTACCGAATGATTGATAGTCCTAATCAACGAAATTTGATCATCGCACTGGCAGCGAGCCCGAACCTTCTTACGCGCCAGTTAGTAACGGACGCTTTGCATACCATTTATATTGAAAATTCTGAGTTTGCACAACAAATAATTCGGGAAATGTGTTTTGAATCAGACACAAACATTCGTATTACAGCGTGCGATATTTCATTTAGCCTTGGCTTGTTTGAGCAGCTAATAGCCTTGGCCTTGTCTAAGCATAAGATTGTTAGCTATGTAGCCTCTTATTATATTTATCGGCTATGGGACGATGCCAGGCAGCGAGGAGATTTAGAAGGTGGATATAAATATATACAAACTCTCGCGGAATATTCTAAATATCCCAAAGTTCTGAAAACAAGACTTGTGAATGGACAGAGGGCATTATTTGCTCTGTTTTCAGTGTCGGCACATATGATGAAACATTTATTATCGACACCAGAACACTTATCTCGATTGGGCGAAATCATCAGTGATACGCTTCGATCCGTTCCTGGAATTGATGGAGCAAGTGCCCTCCGAGGTGCATTAGGAGCCGTCTCAGAAATGCTTACTGTGATGGGAGTACAACTAGTTAGTATTTTGACCTTTCGACCGGACGTCATATTCTCAAATAAAAATGCTATGAATGCATTTTATCAGAACCGGATAAATGGTGATGCCATAAGTCAAATGTTCCATTCCGTATTGGATTATCCAACATTGCAAGGTCATGAGCTAGAAATAGGAGAAATTATAAGTGGTAAGCATCCTATAGTGCCTTGGATGTCGGCAGGGGTGTTGATTTATCATTCTCTAGAGGGCTTTGAGCATACTATAGGGACAATAAATTATCTTTTCGAACATGGTGATTTTCACAGCCGCTTCTGGGCTACTTATACACTTGAGGCAACAACTGTAATTCACATTTCTAAAGGTGATAACCGGTATTTGGAAATCTTACCTTATCTTTACGACTTTGCATTAGCTATGTGGGAGGATCGAGATGATCCTGAACTTGTTAATCTTGCAACAGGACCACAGGTAGATACTACCGAGATT
Source organism: Candidatus Dojkabacteria bacterium (assembly GCA_020429485.1). GTDB lineage: Bacteria > Patescibacteriota > Dojkabacteria > B142 > OLB20 > JAGQLK01. Next base: position 1,972 of record JAGQLK010000161.1, read on the forward strand.
CTTTTACTGGTTGAGGCGATGCAAAATAGCGTATTTGGAAATGTGGCAATAACTAGTTTCCTGGACATCTTAACTTCGCAAATAGATACACCTCTAACATTAAAAGATATCGAGCGAATCTTGAAGTACTGTGAACTAATAGCTTATCAAGGGTATCCTGAATATTCTCTCAAGCTCCTTTTTTCGAAATTTCACTTTTATTGGGAAAATACTCATAAGAAGGAGACACTTCAAATCTTGTCGGCAATTCGCTCCATTTATAGGGAGGAATTTGATGCGTTTAGAAGTAGATCATCAAGTCTAGACTCTTTGTGGAGCGAGATACAGACAGTTGCTACAACTGCAGATATAAATTCCCTGTGGCATGCAAATGCGAATTTGTGGCTTATTGGAGTCTATAGTAGCAAGACTCTGCTTAAGGTGGCTTATTTAAGTGCGATGACTCTAGTTGATGCGACATCCAGTATTGATTTCTTTCGAAAGGTGGTGAGATTAATCCTTGAAGTAATTAGAGACACTTCTCAAATAGATATATTAGTTGTTCAAAGGCACCTGCAATACGCTTCTGATTGGAATAGAATAGATATTTGGGAAATTCCCGAACAAGTTTTTGCTCAGGCTGTCTCAGACCTTGATGCATATGATACCGGTCCTTCTGCCCACTCGTGAAGTGGGGTCAATAATGGATGAACCCGTTTTCTCTTAAAGGTAGAAATAATGGGGTGATGGGAAACGCGGGTATAAAATAATCGTGCGATACATAGAGATCGCTTCAATTCTGGGACGTAGAAATCAGCTCCATATTTGCGTAGTGTACTCTTGGGGGGTAGGGATCCCTACCGTACCTCTGTACCCACATGACGCGAGCATGTTCTTTGGGCTTATAACACCATCTTAGAGCGGAATAATGTCTGTGAATCACACAAATTGCTCGTGATATAAAGCGCGGTACATCTCGAACTCTGGTAGCTATCGCCCCAGCAGAGCGTTCAA
>JAGQLK010000162.1 GCA_020429485.1 Candidatus Dojkabacteria bacterium
ATTAAGGATACCTAATGAAGCTCAAAGAACAAGAGAACTCGATAGAATTGCTAATTTAAATGCAGGTGCAGCGAGAAGTGAAAGAGGTCCAGAAGGAAGAACTAGTGCAGAAAGATCGTGGACGACTAATATAGGTGCAGTTATTTCTCCTTACGATGCTCTTATGGAACGTAGACGGATTGCTGGTTTAAGCGAAGCTGATAGAGCTGATTTTCAAGCAAGACTTGCTCAGTTGAATAATGAAGATGAAATGATTTGGATTATGGGTGCTGGTTCAGATCAGGTTGAACAGCGATTGAACGACTTATTAACGATGGATGCTGCTGAAAGAGCTCAGTTACAAAATCTTCCAAGTCCTAATGTTATGGTCTGGTATAGTTCTTTACCAGAGGGTGAGCGTGCTGCTGCATTAGTACAGTTACAGAACTTAAATGGACAACAACTAAGAAGGATTAATGATTTGACACCAGCTCAGATAAGATACTTTACAAGCTTAGATGCAGGTGAAAGAATGCAGCGTCTAGGAGACTATTTTAATATGTCGCCAGAAATGCAATATAAAGACAGATTACAAAAAGGAGTAGCGGAAATGCCACAGCAGTTAAGACAAGATCTACATGCCAAGCTAAACGAACTATACAACTTCGACAATATTTCAATTCAAGCTAGAAATGCAATTGTAACTAACGATGCAGAATGGGCTAGATTACAGCAAGAATTCCCTGACATGGATCTAAATGTGTACAGAGCTTACATGCAAGATAGATCTAGAACTGAGAGAAACATTCTAACTGCAGGGGAAAATTCATTTGATAGTATGACAGATCTTATTGATGCAGAACTTGCAAATAATAGGATTTCACAAGCAGAGCATGATGTGATGAGATTAAAGATGGAAATCTACAAAGAACTTCAGAATCCATCAGAAAGTATTATGGAAAGAATATTAGGTCCAGAAAATATGGATTGGCTAAGAAATGCAGGTCTAAATATACAGCAGGCATGGCCTATTATCTTGACAGCATTGATTGTAGCTGGGGCCGTTGCAGGAGGTGGATTTGCAGGTGGTCTATTTGTGGATGGTGCATTTAGTTGGGCAGTAGCAGGTGGTGCTGGTTCAATTGCAACAATAGTAAGGCTTGGACCAACTTATAAGAACTATCAGAGAGCTAAAACATCTAAGAAATTGATTCAATTAGCGCAAGCTGAGAGAAGAGTTACATTTGAACAATTGCAAGAATACGAGAATAAGATGCTAGGTGGTATGGAATTATATGCACAACAAATCAATAATGGTGTAAATCCAGGTCAATTACAGGAACAAGACCCTGAGCTTTATAACTATTTACTTGGATTAGGCGTCATAGATCAATCAGGAAATGTTCAAGCAGAAAATATTATTCAGAACTTACTTCAATTTGGAAGCGATCATGCTAAACAAGTTCAGAAATTAGAATCGGCATTAGACAAGAGAAGAAAAGATATTAAGTCAAAGAAAACTAAGTCAGATATGTTAGGAGAGGCCGGTAAGGGATTAAATGCCAATGTTAATGTCGGCGGAAATGGTTTACAACCTAGCTTTATTTAATTGGGATAAACAGTCATGATGACAAAAGAACTATTATTAAGACTATTTGGGGTGACTGACCTTGAAAGTGAGGCTGCAAAATCTATACTAGCAGATTATGATGATACTGTAAGTAGAATAATGCTCTTGGCGATTCAGGAGTGGATGAATAGTGACTCTACTGCAGATACAGAGAGTATTAAGAATGTAATCTTATCCCTAAAGGAGGAGGCTAATATTGATTTAGCTAATTTAGCAGGACAGCTAAAAGGCCATGGAAAATTATTACAAATATTCACAGAAAAGGTAGAACAATACCACGATGCTATTTTTTCTGCTCAGTTATTGCAACTTGAAGATTTCGAATTGGATGAATTAGAAAAGTTCTTACAATCTATGGAATCGGATAGTAATTTCAATAAAGAAGAACTACAAACAAAGATAAATGAAAAACTTGGCAATACTATGCAATCAAATGATACAACTCCAAAGCAAGTAGCAGATCAGGTTTTTGATTTTTCAGTCATTCCAGGGTCTGAAGCTGAAGAAAAAACTGTTCCTGCACAACCGGAAGTACCTGTGCAAAATAGTAACACACCAACAATTAGTTCTGAACCAGTCCAAGAAAATGTTGCAAAAGATGTCAACATGATGGGAGACCTTGGAACTAATACAGACGTAGCTCCAACTAATAATACACCAGCACAGCCTACTAGTGGTGGCCTAATGAACTTAGGCGGCAAGATGAATCAGTCAAACGAACAATAACCTAAAACAAGCAGGGTGGGTCATATATTTACCTACTTTTCATGTTGAAAAAGATCGGCTGATCAGTGTTATGTAAGTGGTATGATTTTTTTTAGCAATTATTTGTGAAAATATATAAAAAAAGCTAATTTTTTGCTATAATTTCTCGTGCTTTTTGAAAGGTCTTGTTATCTATACTTTTAGGCTAATGTTTAGAGTATAAATCTACAATAACAAGAATTTTTATATCATGGCAGAAGAAAAGAAAACAAAGCTCTATACAGAGCTTGAAAAGTACGTCGAAAACTTAGATTCTCCACCAAAAGTTTTTGAGCGCGGAAATATTATCCGTGGTAAAGTCGTACAAATTTCGAAAGGAGAAATGCTAGTAGACGTTGGCGGTAGAGCCGAAGGTGTAGTTTCTGGTAAAGAAATGAAGCTAGATAGCAAAAAACTAGACAAAAAACCTGGAG
>JAGQLK010000163.1 GCA_020429485.1 Candidatus Dojkabacteria bacterium
CGGAGTATGTTAGTATTAATCACTTTTTTAAAGAGATTTCTTGTCATTTCTATTATTTGAGTTCGATATATAATACTATATGTTATATATGTTTTTCAAGTAAAAACACTATCCTCTTTCACTAGTTCTTACATCTTTTTTACAACGTAAGGATACATTAATATCACAAATTTACTAAAAAGCAAAGCTAATTTTTTATCAATGCTATAGACGTTATCAAGTCGTCTGCTTTCACTTTCATTAGTCTTACCCCAATTGTCTGTCTATTCCTTTCTGGTAGTCCCGATGTAGGAATTCTAACTGCTTGTCCGTGTTGACTAATAATAAGTAGCTCCGCTTCTGGATGATCAATTATTCTTGCACTAGCAAGATTTCCAGTCTTAGAATTTACTTTAGCAGCGAATACTCCCTGCCCTCCTCTATTTTGCACTGGGAAGCTTGAAAGTTCAGATACTTTTCCAAATCCTTTTTCTGATACTGTCAAAACGAGATTTTCTTCGTTTCTTATAACATCCATTACTATCACTTCATTATCATCTGTTTTAAATGATATACCTTTTACACCCATTGTTGCTCTTCCAGTTTCCCTAACATCAGTTTCTTTGAATCTGATACTCTTACCATGCTTCGTAATTAGAAGTACGTCATCATCTCCTGTTGTTGGTTTTACCCAAGCAAGTTCGTCATTGTCTGCTAGTTTAATAGAGATTAAACCATTAGCTCTAATATTTTGGAATTCTTCAAGAGCTGTCTTTTTTACTGTTCCATTCTTTGTTGCCATGAATAAGAATTTATATTCTTTTTTGGCTTCTTTTGTCTTTTCACCTTCCTGTAATACATCCTCATCATAAATTTTACCTGAAGAACTCTTAGTCAAAATACTTGTAACAAGCTCGCCCTGATCAATATTGATTAGATTTACTACTGCTTGACCTTTAGCTGTTCTACCAAACTCTGGAATATCATATACCTTCTGAATAAATACACGTCCTTTGTTAGTAAAGAACAGAATATCGTCATGCGTGTTACAGCTGAAAATATGTGCTACTCCATCATCTTCCTTTGTAGTCATACCCTTCTTACCTACTCCACCTCTCTTTTGAAGTTTATAGATATTCTCTTTCATTCGTTTGATATAACCTTGTTCACTAACTGTTACAAGTACTTCTTCTTTCGCTACTAGATCCTCTTCACTGAATTCACCTACTTTACCTTTAAATACTTTTGTTCTCCTATCGTCACCTAGTTTTTCTTTAAGATCCAGTAGATCATTTTTGATAGTTTCAAGTACTTGTTCTGGAGTAGAAAGTAGTTTTAAGAGATCCTTAATAGTTTGTTTAATTTGTTTGTATTCTTCTTCTATCTTTTGTCTTTCAAGTGCAGCTAGCTTTCTAAGTTGCATATCAAGAATAGCTTGAGCTTGAATTTCTGATAACTTGAATTTCTTCATTAAGTTGTCTTTTGCGGTCTCGGCATCTTTACTATTTCTAATAGTATTAATGACTTCATCCAAGTTATCCAAGGCGATCATTAAGCCTTCTAATATATGTTCTCTTTCCCTAGCCTTTGCTAATTCATATTCTGATCTTCTAATAATTATTTGTTGTCTATGTTGTACAAATAATTCTAATATTCTTTTTAGGTTTAGGAGTTTTGGTTCGCCATCGACTAATGCAAGCATATTTGAATTGAATGATGATTGCATTTCTGTGTATTTGTATAACTTATTTAGCACAGTTTTAGGTTTGGCATCCCTCTTTAGATCAACTACTACACGAATAGTTTTACTTGATTCATCTCGTAAGTCAGAGATACCTTCTATTTTCTTATCTTTAACTAGATCAGCTATTTTAGTAACTAATCTTGCTTTGTTTACCTGATATGGTAATTCAGTAATAATAATTCTGAATTTTCCACCTTTTGCTTCTTCAATATTTGCTACAGCTCTCATGACAACCTTCCCTCTGCCAGTTGCATACATTTGGGCTATTTCTTTGGCATCATAGATTTCTGCTCCAGTTGGAAAATCAGGACCAGTAACATGTTGAAGTAATGTTTCTAATTCTATTTCTGATGAGAATAGTGGAAATCTTTCCTTTGTTAAAGCCTTTAGATCCTCAAGAGTAGTAATGTTTTCTAAGTAATCAAATGTGATTTTTGAATTATCTGCTTTATTTCCATCTTCAATAATATTAACTAATGCGTTAATTACCTCAGTTAGATTATGTGGTGGAATTTTAGTTGCCATACCGACAGCAATACCCTCCGCTCCATTAATAAGTAATAATGGAAGTAAAGTAGGTAGCAATGTTGGCTCGCTATAACTACCATCATACGTAGGAACAAAATCTACAGTTTTTTTATCTAAATCATTAAGAATATAATTCGATTTTTTATCGAGTCTAGCTTCTGTATACCTCATAGCAGCAGCACTATCTCCATCGATTGATCCGAAGTTACCTTGTCCATCTACCAAGGGATATCTCATATTGAAATCTTGTGCCATTCTTACCATTGCATCATACACAGCAACATCACCATGAGGATGATATTTACCAATAACTTCACCTACAGTTCTTGCAGATTTTTTATATGATTTATCAGATGTAAAACCAGATTTATACATAGCATACAGAATTCTTCTTTGTACAGGCTTCAAACCATCTCTTGCTTCAGGTAATGCTCTAGCAACAATTACACTCATCGCATAATTAATGTATGAGGTTTTCATCTCATCAACAATGTTTTTTCGAGTGATCTTGCTATT
>JAGQLK010000164.1 GCA_020429485.1 Candidatus Dojkabacteria bacterium
TTCTTAAAATGCAGGTAATTATACTACATATTAGGTATATATCTATAACGAATACGTAGATTTACATATGTAACGACTGGGTAATGGAAAAAGTTAGTAGTATATTCATGAGCCAGGTGGGACTCGAACCCACAACAAACGGCTTAAGAGGCCGCTGCTCTACCATTGAGCTACTGGCCCAACTCAGAATTGCTATCTATTCTACAATTAAACTGCATTTATTTCAATATGCGCCCTAAGGGATTCGAACCCCTAACCCTCGGTTCCGAAGACCGATGCTCTATCCAGTTGAGCTAAGAGCGCAATTACCTAGAGCAATTTTATCATGCTCTAGGTAATATTTTAACTAATTATTCATTATGTGAATGCACGAGGCTGGTTATTACTGCTACTAGTGCTTTCTACTGCACCAGTTGAATTAGAGTTTGGTTCTAATCCAATTGGATTATTCATACTTTGTCCCTTCTTTATTTGTGTATGAAGAAAATTGTTACCATCTTTACTTACTACATTCTTCATATCTCTTCCTGTAAATTGATACCCCATTTTGCTTGCGCTTACGTCATATTCGCCTTCTTCTAGCAAGAATCCATATCTTCCCTCTTTATCTGACATCTGAACATCAAGCTGTCTATTTTCTTCTGGACTAAACACTCTAACAAATGCACCTGGAATTCTACCCTTAGTTGCTACATTGTACACATAGCCCCAATGTCTCTTATTCCTTAGACTCAACAAGAATAGAATTATAAATTGTGCAACATAGAATAGAATGACAATAAAGTTATACAGTGACGGCGAGATAATCGTGATGATCACGGATAATGTAAATCCTACTACAACTAAAATTGAATTTAACTTACTTAGATTCTCTCTTAGTTTTTCTCTCCAATTTTTATCAACCTGTTTTTTATTAACATTTTCTGCTTGTCTAGATCTTAAAGCGATATCTCTAGCTGCCATACCTTCCTCCTTCTCTATTGTTACGTCTTCAATATAAGTATCATAATCAGGATGATCTACAATAATCTTATATTGCCCCTGATTTGCTACAAATCCATACTTACCTTCGCGTCCAGTAATTACTTCTTTGATAAATTTATTACCTTGATATAATTTAACGCTTGCAAATATAACAGGTGTGTTTTTCTTTGCATCGTAAATTACTCCCCATGCCTGTTCCTTCTTTCTATCCTTTATCCATGCAATTGCATATAGAATCCATCTAGGGTAAGAAATAAGATTAACTAATCCTACGCCGGTTGCAGGTAATAAAGCTAGCCACCATGGTATTCCAACCTCACTATCAACTTCACCTGTTTCAGGTAGTTTAAACAGAGGAATAACACCATTTGCCTCACAACTAGTATAATCTTCTTCTGAGTCGCCAATTAACACTGAACATTCAATCTTATACACTAAGTCAGTTCCTTGAACATTATCTAGATCCATAATTAAATTATGTGATAATGACTGTCCTTCTTCTGCATAAGTGTAGTCTAATTGATCAGCATTGCTACCATAGAAGACAGTACAATTTGCTTCACCAGCTGTCGTGAATGGAAGTTCAACTGTATTTTGATCATTAAGCACATAACTATTTGGGTTTACTTCAATACAGGCAACAGGAATGATATCTATAATTTCCTTACCTGTAGAGAATGCACTCTCATATATATCATACAAGCTTGTTGGTGCAGTTGCAGTTATCTTAAAGATATATGCACTATCTTCCATTAAGTTTGTAAGTGTTTGACAGTGATCTGTAACCTTATAAGCTGTCTCTACATCAGTACTATCTGTGTATATTCCAGGATCATTCAAACCATAATCTATATATCCAATTGTTTCAATGTTTGTATCCCAACAGATAACGGCTTGATCATTTGTATCAGCAACATCAACTCTTACATTATAGATTTCTACTGGTACCAAACACTTAAGTTGTAATGGATCTTCCTGACATGTAGGGTCACCTGGTGTTGTTGGCACTGGTGAACTCACAACACTAGTTGGTCCAGGAGTTGGACTAGGTCCTGTCGTTGGTGTTGGTCCAGATGTAGGACTAACACTTGGAACAGGAGTATCAGTAGGACTAGGTGGTGTTGCTGGTGGATTAACCGTAATATCCACAGTAGTATCTGACAACGCTGAATCTAATAAGTCTGTAGCTGTAACTGTGAAAGTACCTGCTTCAAGAAATATTAACTCATTAGTAAAATCATGTGTGCCAGCATCACCAGCAGAGTATGCATAATTAGCTGGTAAAATGACTGCTCCAGCGGTTGAGGTAAAGTTAACTGTACCTCTATAGCTAGGGTCAATTAGATTACTACCATCTCTTGCATCTACAGTAAGTGTAATGGTTTCGCCTATGTCTACATTAGTTTTATTAGTAGCGATTGATAAGTCTTCTGCAGTACTAATTCTAAAATCAGCAGCTGAAGTCGAGTTATTTCCAAATTCTACCCATTCACTAAATATACCATCATCAACATTTTCTGCTCTTACTCTCCATTTGTAATCTTGTCCCTTAATTAGTCCAGTTGCATTGATTTGTGTGATTATCGGTGCTGAGCCATCAAAGATCTCTACAGGTCCTCTTCTAACATTCTGTCCTGTTCCAGTAAATGATTCACCTACAAGAACAACTTCAAACTCTGCTCTAAGTCTTCTTGTATTACTTGGAGAAATATTTGGATCAGGATCGAATAATGACGCTTTAAGAATAACTGCATTTTCCTGAGTGAAACCACCTAC
>JAGQLK010000165.1 GCA_020429485.1 Candidatus Dojkabacteria bacterium
ATCGATTTATTCTGAATTAAAGCAGGATGATATTATTATTAATACATATGCTAATTCTAAGTTCACACCTTCGCCTTTTACTGATGCTGTAATTAAACAAGATGCTAATGTTATTGCTTTTGATGATTATAAGCAAGGTTTAGAAATGCTTACGAATGACGCATTGCAGAATAAAGCAAAGCGAACATATTCGTATTTCTATTTAGATGAAGTAGATGGTACATCTCATAAATTTGGCCCGGAATCAGAAGAGTTTATGCAATCAGCTACAACTCATCTAGAGGATATCATGAAAATATTTGTTAATAGAGTAGAAGGAAAGATTAATAATGCTTTATTTGTTTTGATGGCAGATCATGGGCAGATGGCTGTTGATATAGACAATCCTTCATACATAAATCAACTAGTGCCAAATATCGAAGATTATCTACATAGATCAAAAGCAGGAAGACCATTGATACCAGCTGGCTCTGCTAGAGATATGTTTCTATATGCAAAGAATGAGAGTAGAGAAGAGTTACAAAATATTCTTAATGAAAAGTTAGCAGGTAAAGCCGAAATTATTCAAACAGAACAGCTACTAGAAAATAATATATTTGGCTTAGATGCACCTACCAAAGACTTCTTAGACCGTGTAGGTAATTTAGTTATATTCCCATACGAGAAACAAGCTGTATGGTGGTATGAGCCAGAAGTCTTCGAAATAAATCATGTAGGTATGCATGGTGGACTATCTATAGACGAAATGGAGATCCCTCTTGCGTTACTAGAACTTTAATTATTTCAAAACATGGAAAATTATTGACACACCCCTAGGGGGTGTGTAAAATGTACATGTAAATTTAATAATTTTTTATGAAATCTACACCACAAAGACTCAAAAATGTTACAGGCCAATTAAACGGTGTCATTAATATGATTGAAGGCGAAGAAGATGTCTTCAAAGTATTAACACAGATGAAAGCTGCAAGATCAGCTTTAAATTCTGCTATGACCAAATACATCAATGAGCATTTCTGGGAATTTATTAATGATTGTTCTGATAAAGAGGACTCATGTCGTAAATTCTTAGAAGAACTACTTAATTCTTAATTATTTTTTTATTATGGACGAACAAGTAAATCAAAAAGCTGAAGATGTTGCAGCAAATGACTTTCAAGAGAAAGTATTAAATTCAGATAAGCCAGTTTTAGTAGACTTCTGGGCAGAATGGTGTATGCCATGTTTAATGATGGCACCAGTTCTAGATGATGTTGCTAGAGAGATGAGTGACAAAGTTACAGTACTTAAACTAAATACTGAATCAGAAGGAAGTAGAGAATGGGCTATCAAATATGATATTAGAAGCATTCCAAATATGAAGCTATTTCATAAAGGAGAAGTGGTTCATGAATTCATTGGATTTAGACCAAAAGAAGTTTTCCAACAAGAATTAGAGGAAGCTTTAAATAAGATTGCATAAGAGTTATATTAGAATATTAAATTATCACATAGAATAAATATGAGAAATGTTATCATCATTGGATCTGGTCCGGCTGGATTAACAGCTGCTATTTATACTTCAAGAGCTAATTTACAACCACTTGTAATTGCAGGTCAGAGCTTTGGGGGTCAATTAATGAATACAACTGATGTGGAAAATTATCCAGGTTTTCCAGAAGGTATTATGGGGCCTGAAATGATGCAAAAGTTCATTAAGCAAGCTGAAAGATTTGGTAGCGAAATGATGTATAAAGATGTTACCAAAGTTGAACTTTCTGATGACTCAAAAAAAGTTTGGGTGGGAGATGAGATGTTTGAGGCAAAAGCAGTGATTATTGCTACTGGAGCTGAACCGAAGAAACTCGGATTAGATAGTGAGGAAAAATATTGGGGTAAAGGCGTTTCTTCTTGTGCAACTTGTGACGGAGCTTTTTATAGAGATAAAGTAGTTTCAGTTGTAGGTGGAGGAGATAGTGCAGCTGAAGAGGCATTATTCCTTACACGATTTGCATCTAAGGTTTATATGATAGTACGTAAAGATGAGCTTAGAGCGTCTAAAATTATGCAAGATAGAGTTATGGAGAATGAAAAAATAGAGGTGTTGTGGAATAGAGAAGTAAAAGAAGTACTAGGAGATGAAAATGTTGTTACAGGATTAAAACTATATGATAACAAGAATGATGCTGAGAAAAATATTGAGCTACAGGGTATGTTCTTAGGAATTGGACATATGCCAAAATCTGAAATTTTCCAGGGGCAAATCACTAGTAACGATAATGGATATCTAGAAGTAGTTAACGGCACATACTCAAATGTGGATGGAGTATTTATTGCTGGAGATGTAAATGACGAAAGATACAGACAAGCAGTTACAGCTTCAGGTAGCGGTTGTATGGCGGCTATTGATGCTGAAAGATGGCTTGAAGCTCAAGGCAATTAATTGAGGTTGAGCTAACCAAGAAAATAGAATTCAAAGTGATGCCGAATGGCATCACTTTTTTTTGTTAATAAGGATGAAAATATTTAGCTAGGATCTAATCCAAGAGAAATGTTTACTGGTTTACCTTTTTGTATATTAAACTCAACAAATTTCTCACCAGTCTGTGTGCTTATTACATTACGTTGTTGCTTAGCAGGAAATGTATAACCTTGATAATCTACTTTCATTCTATATGTGCCACTTGAAAGCAAAAATCTATATCTACCTTGAGTATCAGACATCTTTACATCCAGTTGTC
>JAGQLK010000166.1 GCA_020429485.1 Candidatus Dojkabacteria bacterium
AGTATTTAAGGTTAGAATAGTGAACCGAGAAGTGAAAAAATTAGGTAAGTTCTTTAGAGAAGGTAGGAGTTTATTCTTGGGATTAAAAGATGGTATTGTTGAACTGGAAGAGCTTCAGCTTGCTGGAAAACAAAAAGGTAGTGGATCGGATTATCTGTTTTTAGCAGATAGTGCTAAAATTACTCGTGGACAATAATTAAATGGACGAATATCGATCAGGACAAAATAGAAAAGATTTATTAAAGGAGTTGGTTAAGACTAACTTCAAACTAAGATACAATAATTCTCTGCTTGGTTTCCTTTGGGTACTAATGAAACCATTCTTCAACTTCTTAATATTATTCATAGTATTTACAGCATTTAGAGGTGGAAACACTGGTCCTAATTATGGAGCAAATCTACTTCTAGGTATCATTATTTTTACTTTCATTCAAGAAGGCGTGATCCTAGGAATGAAATCATTACTTGGGAATGCACGTATTATCCTCAAAGTTAACTTCCCTAGACAATTAGCAATTACAAGTGCTCTCTTAAATTCTTTAATTAATCTTGGTATTAATGTCTTTGTTTTTATAACGATAACCGTTTTTGCATCATTCTCACCTAATTTACTAGGTTTATTGTATGTAATAGCTATAATTGCTTTATTATTCTTCGGAACATATTCTATTGCTTTGTTTACGAGTATCTTATTAGTAAAAGTAAGAGATTTAGATCATATTATGGAGCTTGTGATGCAATTACTATTCTGGGGCTCAGGTGTTTTCTACAATATCAATGACATAGATGGTCGTTTTGGTACTATTATTATGCTAAATCCTGCAGCACTTCTTATTGATGCAGCTCGACAAGCATTGATATATGGTAAGTTCGCGCATCTTGAGCAGTTTGTTGTTCTATGGATACTAGCAATTATTGTTTATTTACTAGGAAAGCGATATTTCAATAATAATATTAAAAAAATAGCGGAGTTCTTCTAATGGCAGACACAATCATTGAAGTAAAAAATTTATCTAAAAGTTTCGATATACCACACGAGCAGACTAATACCATCAAGGGTAACTTTGTTAACCCATTTAAGCGGAGAGGAGTAAAAGAAGTCTTCAATGCCATTAGTGATGTAAGCTTTGATATTAAAAAGGGAGAGGTCCTAGGAGTGTTGGGTAGAAACGGAGGTGGTAAAAGCACATTATTAAAAATCTTAGCTGGAATATATACACCCACACAAGGAGAGGTAATTGTTCATGGGCGAGTAGTCCCATTTTTGGAACTAGGAGTAGGTTTTAATCCAGAGCTAACAGGAAGAGAAAATGTATTCTTAAATGGTACTATACTTGGTATGACAAGAGAGTACTTAGAGGAGAATTTCGATAGTATTGTTGAATTCGCTGAAGTAGGAGAATTTATTGATTTACAGGTAAAAAACTACTCAAGTGGTATGCTTGTGCGATTAGCTTTTTCTATTGCAGTAAAGGCGGATGCTGATGTCTATCTGTTAGACGAGATCTTAGGAGTTGGTGATATTGCATTCCAGAGAAAAAGTTTAAAGCTTTTCAATGATCTCAAAAAACAGGGGAAAACAATTGTTTATGTTAGTCATAATGTTTCTTCAATTGAAAACTTCTGTGACAAAGCTATTCTTTTAGAGAAATCTAAGCTGGTTGCCTTTGGTAAAGCAAGCGAGGTTACTAGTGTTTATCAGAAATTAATGTCTCCAAAAGATAATTTGGATAATTTATCAGATGCTTTTGAAGGCAATGCTCATAGATGGGGTAATGGTAAAGTTATTATTGATAAATTTAGGATTACAGAGGATAAACAAGATAAAAATTCATTCAACTCACAGGATAAGATAACCTTTGAAATTAATTATACAGTGAAAGAAGCTGTAGATAATGTTGCTTTTGGTCTATCGATCTATCATGAAAATAAAGACGAAAGAGTATTTGGAACGCATAACTATGATCCTACAAATCATGTAGATCTAAAACCTGGTAATGGAACGGTCAAAATGACTCTTGAAGCAAAATATTTCTTATCTACAGATTATCTTGTTACAGTAGCAGTTTTTGATATGGATTCTGCTACACCACTTGATTATCATGATAAATTATATAGATTCAGTGTCTATAACGATTCCCATGATGAGGGCTTTGTAACTTTACCTGTTAATTGGCATTAATGTCATATTTACTCTCAGAAGAAACAATTGCAAAGCGAGGTTTTGATATCGGTAAACATACATATTACGGAAAAGTAAACGTATATCAATGGTTACCGGAGTCAAAGTTAACTATTGGTAGCTTTTGTTCTATAGCACAGGATATCTCAATTTTTCTAGATGGAGAACATAGAACTGATTGGGTTACAACCTATCCTTTCCCGGCCTTGAAAGAGAAATGGCCAACTGCATCAGGTATTGATGGGCACCCAAAGTCAAAAGGTCCTGTGACAATAGGTAACGATGTTTGGATTGGAGATGGAGCTACTATTCTATCTGGAGTTACAATTGGTGATGGCGCGGTAATAGGTAGCAGAGCCCTGGTGGCAAAAGATGTTGAACCATATTCGATTGTAGGAGGGAATCCTGCAAAAGAAATCAAAAAAAGATTTGATCAGGAGATTATTGAACAATTGTTAAAAATTAAATGGTGGGAATGGGACGATCAAAAAATCTCAGAAAACGTTTCATTTCTTTGCAGCGAAAATATTCAAG
>JAGQLK010000167.1 GCA_020429485.1 Candidatus Dojkabacteria bacterium
TGTCTCGACAGGGAGCTCGGCGAACATTGAAATGGCTGTAAAGATGCGGCCTACCCGCACCAGGACAAAAAGACCCCGGGATCTTTACTGTAGCTTGTCATTGAGATAAGGTTTTTATTGTAGAGTGTAGGAGGGAGACTTTGAAGCTTGATCGCCAGATTGAGTGGAGTCGACAATGTAACACCTCCCTTTGAATTCTTTATTTCTTATTTGGGCCGTTATCCGGTACCGAAGACAGTGTCAGGTGGGCAGTTTGACTGGGGCGGTTTCTTACTAAAGAGTAACGTAAGATTTCAAAGGTCAACTCAGGCTGGATGGAAATCAGCTTAAGAGTGCAATGGCATAAGTTGGCTTTACTGCAAGACCGACAGGTCGAGCAGTCACGAAAGTGGGACATAGTGACCCTTAAGTAGTGTGTGGAAACGCTTTTGTTTAAAGGATAAAAGTTACCCCGGGGATAACAGGCTGGTCTTGCCCAAGCGTCCATAGCGACGGCAAGGTTCGGCACCTCGATGTCGGCTCGTCGTTTTCTGGGGCTGGAGAAGGTCCCAAGGGTTAGGCTGTTCGCCTATTAAAACGGCACGTGAGCTGGGTTCAAACCGACGTGAGTCAGGTTGGTCTCTATCCGGTGTGGGCGTTAGAATTTTGAGAGAATTGACCCTTAGTACGAGAGGATCAGGGTGAGGTAACCTCTGGTGTACCAGTTGTTCCACCAGGAGCATAGCTGGGTAGCTACGTTGCTATTAGGATAAATGCTGAAGGCATATAAGCATGAAGCCAATCTCAAGATGAGAATTCTTTTAAGATACCTAGTAGACGACTAGGTTGATAGGCTCTAGGTGTAAGTACAGTGATGTACTAAGCCGAGGAGTACTAATATATCGTAACTTACTAAATTTTGTTGTAAAACTGGGTTGTGATTGAGTTAGTTTACTAATGATTTCGCAGGGCTCAGGTTTACAACATTTACCTCCATGAACTAATGCAGTTCAAACATGTTTTTTTTCTTTTCCAAGCATTGGCATGCTTGGGCATCAGACTTTGATATAAAAGTTTTGTTATCATCGTCATCCTAAACATATTTTAGGATGAATATTTTTATACAAAGTCTGGTGATTGTAGCGCAACGGCACCACCTCTTCCCATCCCGAACAGAGAAGTGAAACGTTGTAGCGCCGACGATACTTGTCCGTTACCGGATCGGGAAAATAGGTCATCGCCAGATTAAAAAAGACCCTGTATTGTTTACGGGGTCTTTTTTTATGCATTTTTCACACCACAGGTTCAACTTCGTCTCCAGTGACTTTTTTATATTCATTTTCGTTTATCAGTCTATAAATAAATTATTTTTATAATTAATTATGGATAATCCAACTAATTCCTCTAGCGAAGAGACAAAATCTAATCAAGCAGTGGAATCAAATATTGTAAAATATATTGTGATAGCAGGTATATTATTTATTGCTATGTTGCTTTCGATATTTTCTTTTGTGTTTTTGAATAAAGGAGATGAAAGCCATGATTCTCAAGGTACACTTGAGCTTACAGATGATCAATCAAATAGTAACACTCAAGCTTCAACTATAAATTCATCAGATGTTCAAGCTACAATTAAGTTCATTGATATCCCAAATGAACTATCATTTTCAACTACAGAAAAGGTGTCAGTAGTAGATACTACCGATACTATGAAAACAATTTATGGAGATGTTGAAACAGAAATAGCTTTTGTTCAGGTTATCTCAAAAGAGGATCTAAACACTAATGACTTTGGAGAAGATCTGTCTGATAGAGAAAAAGCACTTATTTATTTCAGTGCAAATCAATGTGGTGTAATAGATACATTTATCAACGAAGAAATTAATGGCACAACAGTAACATATGGAAGTACAGAGGTTCCTGAGTATGTTGAGACAGGTGGTGTTTGTGGAGACGTACTACAAGGGATGGCTGTTGAGTTAAACGATGAAACGTTTATCGTAGTGATTGAAACATATCCTGATAGTGGCTTAATACAGCAAATATTAGATACGTTTGTAATAAATTAATAAAGATAGTAATCAAAATGAAAGACCCAGTAACACTACTGGGTCTTTTTGTTTATCTTTATGTTATTTCTTTAGTTGAAAATTATTAGTGATACAGGTTTTACAGACTTCTCGGTGTCAAAAGCATGTGAGCTTGATACACCAACCTTTTCAAGTAAATCCGGTTTAAGAGTTTTTCCAATACTCACACCCAGTAGATTATTCTGAAGTGCTGTGAATGTTTCTTGCACTATTAATTTGCTTCCTTCTGAATCATCTTGTAACTCTAGTGCATAGCCCATCACAGCAAGTCCCTCTAGCTCTATATCTTCCCATTCACCATCGAACTCTCCCATAGGAATGTATCTACGAATTCTATCGTCCAGACAATTAATCCCTTCAAGAAAGACAGTTTGAAAATCTCCATCTACATCTACACTTAAAGTTAATTCATGGTAATAGTCAGTTTCTGATATTCTAGTAACGGTATAACGTAGCGCACCGACTCCACTCGCAGCATTATCATCTGCAAATTCTATTGTTGACTGCTCATTTCCAACATCAGGAAGTGCAGCAATAGCAGCTTCTAAATCTGAGTGCCCCAATGGGATCGAACCCGTATTATCCTTATAAATATTTACTTGAT
>JAGQLK010000168.1 GCA_020429485.1 Candidatus Dojkabacteria bacterium
AATAGAGCAAGATAGAAACCTAAAACTTTCACTTGAAGACTTTGATGGTGAATTAGAAATTTCTTGGACTAACAATACAACATGGGAGTTCACTTTAGATTATATCGACCTGACAGATAATAGATATTATTCTGTTAAAGATGTGTATGATGACTTATCTCTTTTCATAAATCCAACAAATTTATGCTTCACCTCATTACCTGTACCTACTGCAAATCCAAATAATAGAGTAGTGCTTAACTTGCAAGATCCATTTAATGCAAGTTGTCTATCAAATGGCAGAGGGAATTACGAGTTAGTTGCATTAAGACTTAAACCACTTGGTAGTTCTACTAACGTAAGTGTAATCAGAACATCAGGAACAGGATATCCTGCACAAGTTAGGGTTATTACATCGGAAGCATTCTCTAATGTACAAGATGTGCCTAATGTACCAAAAGCTGTGGTTGAACTACTTCAACCACTTTATGAATCTCCAATAGAACTCTTTGATTATGTATATAGAGGAGAAACTACAGTAAGTAAATAAACTGCATTCATCCTAAAAGAAAGAAAGGTACTTTTCCTATAAAGACTTTAATATGCTTATACACGGAATAAAGAAGTAACGATAGTTACTAAAAGTTTCTGGTTGATACAGTAATTTGTCTTACTTGGTTATTAACTTCCCAATTAGGGTTAGATGCAGAGACATTTAAAGTAACAATAAGTGTCGCACTTGTATTTTCTACAGATAGAAATTCTTGTGCTTGAAAAGACACAGAATCAACGCTTAATATGTCAGAAGATTGATAAAGTACATTATTTTGATTTGACCATTGTAATTTACAAACATGGTTAGCAGGGCAGCTGCCATGACCTCCATCAACCCAAAGAATATCATCAGTAACAAACATTCTACATCCTCTATCGTTCTGACTATTCATATCAAAATCGTTTGTATCATCACATTCACCTGCACTTATATAAATAATATCCGCATTTCTCACATCTCTTTGTAGTAATCCAACTAGTTCAGCTAATTCTTCTCTAACTCTTGTCCTGGCCTGGATCTTTCTAGATACCTGTAAATTTAATAACAAAACTTGAGAAAGCATAGCCAATAGAATGCCAAATACAACTAAAGTAACTAGTGTTTCAACAAGAGAAAATGCTTTTAGTTTTTTCTTTTTCATAATTATTGAACTTTAAAACCTGTAATTTCAGCAAATTGAAATTCATTACCTGTCTGAAAAACCATTCTAGAGGTAACTTGATAATTGTCTCCTAAAGTTTCTACTATGATCTGATTACAGAAGAGAAGACCAGCTAATTCAGGATCTCCACTCATATCTATCAAGTATCTACTAGTTGAAGTACATTCATCAATATCTAACTGTCGATTTGGATCAGGATCCGCTGCTTGATCTGCTAAAAATATAGTCGAATTTGGATCTGTAACGTCCCCCTGAAGGCTGAACAACCATGGTTCGGGTCCTAAAGCAGAAAGTACTGCATTAGTCCCTGATTCTGATCTGGTGTATTCCATGGATCTCACCATTACTGAATTGGCGAAATCAGCAAGTTCGTTATTCTTCACTGTTCTTAGGGATTTTATTGTAACCGCTGTAGCAGCAATGATTGCAGTTCCAAATATAGCTAATGCTAATAATGCTTCTACTAGTCCAAATGCTTTTACTTTCTTAGTCATTAGAGATTTTAAAAGAATTAATATTTCCGTCAATAGTAAACGTGATTGCATTATTATTAGCTTGATGCTTCAGATCTACTACACAAACATCATCAAGGTAAGTACCACTATCATTAAACTCCACATAAATTTCTCCACTCAGATTCTCAAAGATTACTGATGTGCAAGCGCTAACTAAATTATATTCTATTTCACTAAAGAGGTTCGATTTGAGTGACTCAGAAGGCCATTCTGAACAATCCCAATTTGGTCCATTTATATAGCATAAGTCTCTAGTTAATTCGTTGTTCTGGAAATCAATTCGGTATCCGTATACAAGATTGTTATCAAATCCTGGACCTGGGTCTTGAAGAATAACATTATTTTCTGCTCTAGTTCTTGTCTCTCTAAGTACAGAAATAAATTCATCAGTAGCTTGTTGAATCTGAACAGTTCTTCTAAAAGAAATCATACCGACTATACCTAGTACTATAACTATCCCAATAATACCTATTACTACCATTATTTCCAGTAAAGAGAAGGCTTTAAGTTTCAAGGCAGATTAATAACATATAACTTATCCTACTATACATAAATAATAGGTAGAAGCAAAGAGGAGAGTAGCAACTAAAAAAGCCTCAGATAATCAGATGCCTGAATAAACATCAGCACTATGGTTACGCTGCATAATAATGGGGCAAACTGAATTAATGTCTCTATTTTTTTCTTTGTTCTTAACATTACAATAAGCCCAAATGCACTGCCTAACAGGGAAGTTCCCAATAATAAGTATAATATTTCATCATTTCCTACGAGTATTCCAGCATATCCGGCTAGCAAAATATCATTTATTGTTAGTCCCTTACCCCTTGATATTAAAACTAGTATTGCAACAAATCCTGCACTGATAACTCCAGCAATTATACTTGAGTTAAAAAATGAAATA
>JAGQLK010000169.1 GCA_020429485.1 Candidatus Dojkabacteria bacterium
CAGGAAACGATATGCTAGTGCAGACCTTACTTGATGATTTATCTCAAAAAGGTGCTTTCGTATACCAGAATAAAGAGCATATGGATTTACATAGTAGTGGGCATGGTTATCAAGAAGACCAAAAAATAATGTTAAATCTTGTTAAACCTAAATTCTTTATTCCTGTTCATGGCTACCAGTCTTTTCTATATAAACATGGCCAAACAGCCCAGAAAACTGGAGTCCCTGAAAAGAATGTGATAATTACCAAAAAAGGAAGCGTGATTGAATTAACTAAACATGAGTGGAAAAAACTTCCAAGCATTAAAGCTACACCAGTTCTTGTTTCAGGTAGCGGTGTTGGCGATATAGGAAATATCGTCCTGAATGACAGACAGCAATTAGCAAATTATGGTGTTGTAGTTATAGTTACCGAGCTAGATACTGAAAAAAGAATAGTTACTAATCCACCACAAGTTGTTACAAGAGGCTTTGTTTTTGTGAAAAATAGTACAGATCTTATCAAAAGAATTGAAGCTGAGACTCTAAATATTTTCAACAATGAGAAGATATTTTTCGAAGAACAAGAAAAGATCAAAGAAAAAATAAGTATGGTTATTCGTAAGATCCTCTATGATGAAACACAGAGAGAGCCAATGATATTACCAATACTAATTGAGAATAAAAAGGTATAAGAGTAACTAGAACATTATCTGCCCATCATCTGATTTCAGAGCTCCTGGGCCTCTATAGACTCTTGTTTTAAGAATATTATCCCAAGGTGCAAATAGTTCACTACTATTTTCATTCTTTCTTAGAATTTTTTGGAAGATTCTTACCTTAGTTGATGCCTCGTCTACAGCGTTAACCATTGACGCTTCTATTGTTGCTGGTACTACTGGACTACCATATTCCAATACACCATGATGAGAAAGTATTATGTGCTTTAAATTAAGTATATGCTCATCGCTTAATTTATCCTTACCATGTTCATACAGAAACTCATAACTTTTCACTAGATGACCTATAAGATAACCCTCAGTCGTTCGTTGCACGACGGTACCTTCTATATCTAGCTCAAATAACTTACCGATATCATGGAGAATGATTCCTGCAATTACATAATCATAATTTACTTCCTTATAAAACATTCTCATCGATTTTGCTAGCTCTAGCATTTCAACAACATGTTCTAATAATCCACCATGAAATGAGTGATGTACATATTCCGCTGCTGGCCTTGTCTTATACTTAGCTGCAATTTCTTTATCTGCGAAAATACTTACAAGGAAATCTTTAATCTCACTATCTTCTACACTAGCTATGTGCTCTTCAAGCATTCCCCATAGCTCATCCAAATCAAAATCACTTGCTTCAATAAATTCATCTAAAGCTGTTTCATCGACTTTATTCACTCTTGAGATATTTAACTGTGCGGCGCCTCTATACTCTTCTACTATTGCATCGATAATTACAACATTTCCTGGAGTCAAACTTCCCTTTTCTACGTTGGGAATGTTATCTGACCAAATCTGCCCTGTTATATCTCCCGTTTTGTCAATTAGTGTTACTTTATAGTATGGCTTACCGTTCTTTGTCTCTAGCTTGTTTAAATCTTTGACTGCAAAAGTTTCCCCATCAAGTGTCATACCTTTTGATAAGTCTTTAACATATACTTCTTTCATGAGTATTTACTAATAATTATGTTCTAATAAGAAATTAGCTCAATACAATAATTGACTCCCAAAAGCCATATTTATTCTTTAAGCCAACGCTTCTTCAATTCTAAGCAACTGATTGTATTTAGCAATCCTATCGCTTCTTGATAATGATCCAGTCTTAATTTGGCCAGTACCCATAGCCACGGATAGATCTGCAATAAATGTGTTACTTGTTTCTCCAGATCTATGCGATACCACTGCAGTAAAGTCATTATTATGAGCTAAATTAATTGCAGCGACAGTCTCTGTAAGAGTACCAATCTGGTTTAGTTTAATAAGAATTGAATTACAAGCTTTCATTTCAATAGCTTTCTCTAATCTCTTAATATTTGTTACTAAGAAGTCATCTCCAACAATTTGTGTATTAGATGGATTATAATTTGCCATGAAATCAGCCCAATCTTCCCAAGCATTCTCATCAAGAATATCTTCTATTGAGAATACTGGATACTTTTCAATAATATCTTTCCAGTATTGCTTCATTTGATCAGGTGATAATTTCACTCCTTCTTTTTTTAGATCATATACTTTATTTTCTGGGTCCCATAATTCTGACACAGCAGGATCCATTGCAATCTCAATTTGGTCTCCAACTGAGTAACCAGCCTCTTCTGCTGCTTCTAATATAAGTTCAATTGCTTCAGCATTTTTTGATAAAGATGGAGCAAACCCACCTTCATCACCCACCAAAGTTACATGTCCTTTTTCTTTCAAAAGCTTCTTAAGTGTATGAAAGATTTCAGAACCAGCTCTTAATTTTTCAGAGAATGTTTCAATCCCTGTTGGCATCACCATAAATTCTTGCATATCAACTCCATCTGGAGCATGCTCACCACCATTTACAACATTCATCATAGGTGTTGGTAGTCTCATCTCTTTTCCAGATGTATTAAATTTATTGAGATACTCGAAAAG
>JAGQLK010000016.1 GCA_020429485.1 Candidatus Dojkabacteria bacterium
TACACAACCCACCCGCTCTAAAAAGAATTTCGGAGTTCAGAGCACTTTTACCTGATACCGAAATATTTGGAGTGTTTGATACAGCTTTCCATACTACTATGCCTGATAAAGCCTATATATATGCTATACCCTATGAATTTTACGAAAAATATGGAGTAAGAAGATTTGGCTTTCATGGGACATCACATAAATATGTTTCTGAAATTTTTCATGAACTAGAACCAAATGCAAGAAAAGTAATTAGTTGCCATCTAGGTGGGGGGGCAAGTATCACTGCTATCAGAAACGGAAAAAGTATTGATACCTCAATGGGATTTACACCTTTAGAAGGGCTCATTATGGCAACACGCCCAGGAGATATAGATGATGGCGCTATTCATTACTTAATGGATAAAATGCATATGAGTGTTAAAGATATGCAAAAAATAGAAAATACCTACAGTGGCCTCCTTGGAATTTCAGGTGAGACATCTGATATGAGAACCCTACTTGAACTTGAAGAAAAAGGACACAAGAGAGCTACATTAGCAATCAACATGTATATTTACAGAATCCAAAAATATATTGGTTCTTATGCTGCTGCACTCGGTGGTATCGATGGATTAATATTTACCGCAGGGATAGGACAGGGTTCTGATGTAATAAGAGCTCGAATTGTAGAGAGCCTTGAATACTTAGGCTTAAAAGTAAATTCAGACATCAACAATGATAAGATTAATGTATCTGAGAACCTTAAAATCAGTACAGATGATTCTCATGCAATTTGGGTCATACCCACAAACGAAGAGTTACAGATCGCCGAGGAGATACGTTCCTTATAAGCAATTCTTTCTGGTATACTACAGTAATAATAGATCTTAAATTATCATCATGATTCCAGGTAGCGTACAAGGTAACTTTCAAGATAACCCAGATGTTGTAAATGTTCCACTACCAGATGCCAGAAGAGGCACAGACATCAAACCTAATCAACAGCTAGTATTTCCCACCCCAGCAGCTAATACTCCACCTCATCTATACGAAGTGGGAAGAATGAATCCATTAATGGATGCCTACCCACACTTATCACGTGGTGAAGGAGATGAAGGTAGTGCAATTCCTATGAGGACGGCTGTTATTAAAGTAAATCCTGATCAGACAATCTCTATGAGACAGCCAGATTATGATCAAAAAATAGATGATGTAGCACCTTCTACTGCTACAGCGATTTATTCTCCCGATGGTAAGGTTACAGTATTACTTCAAGAGATTCCTGGTGACACTTTAAGTATGTCTTCACTCAACACCCAAGCTGAACAAGCTACACAAGGTCGTGTTACTTTCCGAAAAGGTGAGCAAGTACTCAATGATGGAGATATTATCGTTACAGGCCAATGGCACAAACGCCCAACAGATATCACACAAATTCAACAAACATTCCCACCTAGGAATCAAGTGCGTGCAGCTTTGACACAACCAGATCAACAATCAATGCTTGAGGGTAAAATTGTGCTTCAGAAAGCACCTGGCACAGTACTTAATGTACGTAATTAGTGTCTTAAGATAATAGAATTGAGCTAACGGCAACGCCAGCGGTTTCTGTTCTTAGAATTGGTAGCTTCAGATTAACTGCAATAAAGCCATTATCTATTGCAAGATTTACTTCTCTTTCTGAGAATCCTCCCTCAGGACCAATCACAACTAGTATTGAAGTTTCAATATTGAGCTTATCTTTAATCGCTTTTATATCCTCAGTGTTAGTAGTTTCTCTAGAATGCAGAATCAATTTCATATCTGCCTCTATTTGAAAAATCTCAGACAGTTCAACTGGAGCATATAAAGAAGGAATATGAGCTCTTTCACTTTGTCTAGAAGCGTCAGTAATTAGACGGCCCAAACGTTCTAGCTTTTTATCTCTAAAATCTGCCAACTTGACTACAGAATACTCACTAGAAAAAAGTCTAAATTCATGAACTCCAATCTCTGTGTTCATCCTAACAATGTCATCTAGTTTATTACCTTTCGGTAAAGCCTGTGCTAGCATCAACTTAGGCCAATCCTCTACTATTTCTCTTTCCTCACTAATCTTCCCTGTAACAAGAGTTTTTGTAATTTTATTAATCTCTGCTACATATTCAAAACCTGAACCGTCAAAAAGAGCTATCTGATCGCCAGAATTTAGCCTCAGGATGCTCCTCATATATTTGATAACCTTAGTATCTAAGATCTGAAAGTATTCTCCTGATATATTCTCAGGATCAATAAAAAAACGATGCATTATTGCTTAATCATCTGCCCCACCATATGTGCTTGGGCATGCATTATTAGTGCCCCACCAACAATGAACACAAGTGGATATAAAACAATTCCAATACATAGTAGTACGAGTACTAATGAAAGCATTGCTGCGAATCCCATCACCATAGACATCCCCATAGTAATAGCAAGGAATAGAATTATATTGATGTAGTTATCTTTGATGAATGACCAAAGTACTTCTGGAGAAATTGATTTCTTGAAATTATGCTCAAGTGAGTATGTAGCCCAAATAGCTGGGAATATTGCGAATTGAACTATCATTTGCAAAATCCATCCAATAAAGAAAAGCACATAGAATAGCAACATTCCAACAAGGAAAATTCCACTTGGCTCTTCATTCTGACCACCCCCATCAGTAAGAATAAGAGGGATGAACATCATTGCATATGCTGCAAAGTAAAGAATTACAGATGGAAGCATATAGATAAAACTAGCGATTGATAATTTTGCACCTTCTTTTACTCTCTCTTGATATTTGTCTAAGATCACTATATCTTCAACTTTTTTACCTGCTGCAACTGCTTCTGTTACTTCAATCTTATATCCTTGGAAATAGAAATTGATTGCAATCATTCCGAGCCATACTAGTATGAAAGATCCACAAAAAAGTAATGCTCCTAATATTGGAATAATAGAAGCTACAAAGCCTAAAACATAAACAATAATTAATACTACGTATGCTGCAAGGTAAACACCTGCAAATTTCAATGCTCTATCTTTCCAATCAGGAAGTTCAAAAAAGAACCTAACTGCTTTCTCTACATCTATAGAATTTTGTTTTTTTGCCATAATTTTATTAAATTAAGTTGAATTTACTGTTATATATAACATTTAGACTATTTTTAAGCAATAAAAAGTTTGTTGTCACTTATATATCAGGATATAATTTTTACATGAGCAATATCGCAATAAAAGCAGACAATTTAACGGTAAAGATTTCTGAAACAGAAGTAATAAAGAATGCTAGTTTTGAGATCAACAAGGGGGAGGTAGTTTATCTGGTTGGGGGCAATGGATCTGGCAAAACCACTTTGGTCAAAACTATCCTTGGGCTGATTCAACAAGATAGTGGTAATATTGAGATTTTCTCCAAGCCGAGAACACAGAAATTAGTCTCTCAAAGCTTTGGATATGTTCCTCAATATAATCAAATAGACAAAGACTTCCCTATCACAGTTAAAGAGATGATAGGTCTTGAGTGTAGTGTTTCAAATAATCAATGCATCTTAAATGAAGAAGAACATCTGAAATTATTTAAAGCTGAAAAGCTTTTACATAGAAAAATCAAAGAGTTATCTGGTGGCGAATTTCAAAAAATATTAATCGCAAGAGCAATGATAACGAACCCAGAAATATTAATACTTGATGAGCCAAATAATAATTTGGATCGTGATGCTCAGAAGGACTTGCGCGGAATTATGCAGAATTTAGCTGATGAAGATAAGACAATCATTCTAATCACACATGATCATAATTTGATAGAAGACGAAGATGAAAAAGTACTCTTTCTACAACATGGGAAATTACACACGGATAGCGCAGAACATATTATTAATGAAAGAATACATTTTTAAATGGAAATACTGGATGTAATACAACAACCGTTCATGATTAGAGCCATTTATGGAGGCTTAATTATTGCAATACTTTGCGCGATACTTGGTGTATTCATAACACTAAAGCGTGAATCATTTTTAGCCGACGCAGTCGCCCATGCATCACTATCTGGAGTAGCTGTAGCTTTTGTTTTGTCGTACCAACCAATTATCTTTGCGCTAGCTGTTGGAATATTTATGGCAATTAGTATTACCTATTTGAAAAAAAATACACATATTGCACCAGATTCACTAATTGGAATGTTTTATGCCATTTTATTTGCTATCGGAATAGTAGTTATCAACCTTTCTACTGAATACCAACCCGAATTATCGACATATTTATTTGGATCAATATTATCAATAACCTGGACAGACATTATTTACGCAGTTATCGCCTTAGTTGTAACTTTATCTATACTTATTGGTTATTACAATAAGCTTGTTTATGCGACATTCGATCCAGAAGCTGCTTACATCAGAGGCGTAGACATCAATAAGTTTGAATATATTATTAATATCCTCACAAGTATCGCTATTATTATTTCAATAAAAGTGGTTGGCATTATCTTAGTAACTGCCCTACTCATCATCCCAGCATCGAGTGCCAAGCTTATTGCTGGCAAGTTCAAACACATGTTACCTATTGCTTTAATACAGAGTATTATTTCTGTATTGGTCGGAATTTTATTTTCGTACTATTTTGAAACACCAACAGGTGCAACTATAGTTATAGTTTCAGGTAGTATTTTTATACTTATACTTTTAGGGAATCAGATTAAGAAACTATCCACTTAATCATCCGCATAGATGTGCAGCTTGAGTAGACCTTGATTGTTGTTCACATCCATTTGGCAAAATTGGCTTTTGCTTTTGTATTTTTCAATAACTTTCTCAGCTGACTTCAGCATATCGTACAGATATTCAATCTCATCTTTATCTAAACTCTTTATATCCTTCACTCTTTTCTTTGGAAAAACTAACATATGCTTTTTATGCGTAGGAGCTGGATGTCTAACTACAAGAGATTTATCAGTTTCCAATATTTTATCAATTGGAAGAATTGAACCAAATTGTGGAATCAGATACTTAACAAGATTCTTACCAATATCTGACGAGATTAATCTACTTGTAAATTTATTCATTTTTATGCTCGCTCCAATATTATATTACTCTAGCTGAGTATAGTTATCAATTTATGCTCTCAACTAAATAGGAAAAACTTGCCCCCGAGTATAAATATCCATAGAATATTTTTAGAACAATAATAAAAAATGAATGATAACCAGATGCCTTCACCTCAAATGCAGGCACCTCAGCAACAACCAGTACCTAGTACACCACCAGAGCAACCAAAGGTTGAATCGAAGGCTGGCTCACTAATAGATGAGATCAGAAAAGAATCGGCAATTAGTAGATTATCTAGGGCTGGAATATCATTCATTAGTTTTGGTATTCTCGCAAGTGCTGCATTTGCAGTCTTTTACCCCGGTTCTCAAACGGATATATTTGTACCAGAATTACCTCAAACTGGTGGTAGCGACTCTATTGGAGAAACACTCGAAGCAAACAATCTGCAAGTAGATTATCCAAGTGATGAGTGGATATTAGTAGATAAAAAGCCAAATTACCTAAGTTTTGCCAATATTCCTAACGAAACTACAGATTTTGGACAAATACCTTTTGTAGAGTTATCAACAGTTACTTATGATCCTGATGGCTTAGATGCAGACAGAATAGTAGATGTACTGCAAGCAGAGAGACTACAATTATTACTTCAATTCGGTGGATATCAAGGTGATTTCGCTACTTACGACTTACCTGAAGGTACTCATTATGAATATGATGTAATTAAATACCAAGATCCATTTAATTCCTATACCCTATTCACAGCCCAAACAGACATTGACAACATACTTGTAGATATTTTAGTTACAGAACCAGAAAAAGCAGAATTCAACACAGAAGCAATTGATCGTTTCATTAGCGAGGTTGAAATAAGTGAGCAATTCTCATTGCCAGAAACTGGATCCAGCAATTTACCAGATTTACCTGAGAATAGAAATCGTAATGTTTTATTATCTGTACTACTAATTAATCTTAGTGTAGGTATTGCACTTGTTCTAATTTCATTCGCAATTCGTGCATATAACACATACAAGAAAAGAGAACTTAGCGAATTAATACCAAGAACATAATTATTCCGAGAATAGTAAACATGCTATAGTGTTTAAGAAATATGTTTTAAGCACAATTAATTTAAATTTTAACTATTTTGT
The DNA here is from genome assembly GCA_020429485.1 of Candidatus Dojkabacteria bacterium. Taxonomy (GTDB): domain Bacteria; phylum Patescibacteriota; class Dojkabacteria; order B142; family OLB20; genus JAGQLK01. The sequence goes on from JAGQLK010000016.1 coordinate 6,173, forward strand.
AGATGCCAGCTAATATTAAGCTCCCTGAAAAACCGCAAACAGAAGAAAACCAATCTAAAGATAAAAATAGTCGCCATTTAATACAGAATATTACTTTCTTTGGTGATTCTGCTATTCCTAGTGACAATCCAATTTATAGATCTGTCTGGGAAGCATCAAAACATCTAGCAGAACAAGGATACACTATCGTTGATGGTGGTGGTCCAGGTATCATGAAAGCAGCAACTGATGGGGCTGAATCTGTAAATGGAAATACAATTGCAATTTACTGGCAGCCTAAACTTGCTTCATTCTTTGAAGGTAAGAACCTCGCTAACATTACAGATGAATCAGAAACAGCATCGAATTATATGATAAGAACATTACAGCTTATTGATTATGGTGATGCTTATGTAGTTTGTAAGGGAGGTACAGGAACCGTATCTGAATTTGGTATGGTTTGGGCACTTTCTAAACTTTATTATGGATGCCACAAACCGGTAATTCTTTTTGGAAGCTTCTGGGATAATATCATTGAGAGCTTCAGAACCAATATGAATATAGACGAGATAGAGCTTGGTGTTCTTTATCAAGCAAACTCTGGAGATGAAATAATCAAAATCTTACAAGAACACGAAGAAAAGACTAAGCACTGCAGTGATAAAGTATACGAAGGTACAGAACGAGCTTTTGTACTTGGTGGCAGATCTTCTGAGATTACTTCCAAAGCTTATAACCAAATTGCTGCAGATTATCATTCAGAACATGCTGGGCAATTGGTTGCTCAGGAGCAACTAGATGAATTTATTTCACTAGTGAATCCACCTGCTCAGGTGTTAGATATTGGTACAGGTCCTGGATTTGATGCACAATATTTATCAAGGAAATATAGTGTTACTGGCTTAGAAATCTCAAAGAAAATGGTTGATATTGCACAGTTCGAATGTCCTGAGGCACGAATCCTTCACGAAGATATAGTAACTTGTCATCTAGAACCCAACAAATATAAAGGAGTATGGGCAAGGGGTTCATTGCATCATGTAGCTCAAGAGAATCAGCTTGATGTTTTCAAAAAGATTTCTGAATCATTAGTTCAACATGGGATTTTCTACCTTATTGTTCGAGAAGGTGAAGGTGAAGTTACAGAGAAGGATCGTGACTATGAACACACAGAACACTTTATTCACCTGTATACTAAAGAAGAAATTAATGATTTAGCAGATAAATCTGGTTTTGAGGTTATTAGCATAACTGAAAACCAAAGAAGTCATAAATGGCTAGCTGCAGTTCTAAAAAAGAAATAAATCTAAATGGATAACTTACAATTAGTCTTTATACTTTTATCTCTACTACTTATTGTAGCTCTTATTCTTCTTAGTTTTGGTGGAAAGAGTAAGAAAGATGAATGGCAAGATGAGATAAGAAATAGGCTCAATAAACTAATAATACAGTCTAAAGAAGAGAATAAAATCATTATTAACTCTACTGTAATCGAAGCAGATAAACTCCTTGATCATACTTTGAAACTCAAAGGATTACCTGGTGAGACAATGGGAGAGAGACTTAAGGCAGCTAAAACGCTCTACCCTGCTAAGCTATACGATCAAATCTGGGAAGCTCATAAAGTCAGAAATAATCTTGTTCATGAAGTTAGTTTCAGAATCTCTGACAAGAGAGCTTTAAAAGAATTTAATTCTTTACGTAAAGGCATCACACATTTATTGAGGTAGTCAGATGCATGATCTGAATTATTTTGCCGTCCTATTTTCGGCTTTGAGAATCACTAATAATCTCGTTGATTAAGTCTGTCCACTGATTATAATCACTATACATTCGCAAGTTTTTTAACTTAAGCAATTCTTCTTCTTTGCCAGTAGTGGCGTAACTCTCTTTAAGTATTACATAGATATTCCTATTTTGTTTTTCAGCTACACTAGCTACTCTTGCTGCTAAGCCTACTTCATTATCAATCAGAATTATAGGCGCTGAATTATCTTTTCTTTCTTCATCAAGATCCAATAACTTAGCTAACTTCCAGTCACTTGATCTTTGATAACCAGGTGGCCTTAAAAAAATATTATCCTGGGTAGACTCACCAAATCCGAATAACCTATTCAGCTGCCCATAAGTTATACGAGCAAGATTACTTTCATGTCTTCCTGTTAATACACCTATCCTCTCATCACCTATTTGCTCCCTAAGAAGCATAACCGCATCTCTTGCACCAGCATATGGCCATCTCCATATATGTGCCGCCCGTTTTAGGACTGAGTACATAGCATTTACAAAACTACTCTCATGAATAATTCTAGGTTGTTCAATTGGATTAGTAATTATCTCTTGAAGCTTGTCCGAACTAATAGGCTGCGAAGGACCCCAAAGAATATTTCCATCTAGATCTAACAATACATAATCTGGTTGTGGGTTATTTATTTGCTTTGAAATAACTCGTGGTGTAATTGATTTGATTATAGCATTAGCCGAGCCAGCCAGCTATTACTATCAAAATAATATAAACACTCAATGCAAACATAAGATTGTATTTATGTGCATTGCTGTTTACATTTACCTTTGTAGCTCGTGCTGCGTAAATTTCATCCTTACGAGATCTTGATTTGGTATATTTACTCGTGTAACTTCCGAATGGTTGAGGATCAATAAATCTATCGTAAGTGCTTCTTTTAGCTTGATCGCTAAGCACCTGATACGCATTAAGAATTTCTGTAAACTCCCTATAAGAATCATCTGATTTACTTTTGTCAGGATGATGCTTCTTAGCAAGCAATCTAAATGCTTTTTTAATTTGTGATTGACTAGCTGAATTATCAACACCTAGTCTATCGTAATGTGTTTTGTGGGACATAACGAAAGTATTATACCAAAAATTGAAAAGTTATGTCATTTAATTCAAAAGCTATCAAAACGTCCACTATATCAGAATATTGGCATATATTCATCTAACAACTCGCGAGTACCACCTTTCAATGTCGTCAGAGTCCCAAAAATACTTAGTACCTCTCTGATGTGTTCTCTTTGCTGGTGAAGTTGCAAAGTTGCTCTGTCACCACTCCTTTGTATAGCAAGTGATTGCAGGACATGTTCGTGTAAATCAGTATAACTAATTACTGCCGGGTCGAGCCCTCTCATAACGGCTACTACTGATTGCAATAGATTAACTGCATTCATAAGTTTAACTTCCATCAAACCACCTAGTACTTCCTGAACATTATTTCTATCTAGCCTAGTTAGAACATGATGATAAAGTGGTGAGATTTCCTCTGCTCTTGCTATAGTATTGTCGAGTCTGTTATTGATCTGCTTACGTACTCTTCTTTTAGTTCCTCTACGAGTACTTTGATCAGCTAGTTGATCTTGAATAGCTCTTTGAATCAAGAATGTATGAGCATAATTATGTCCAGTATGATATGCCAGGTGTGTATTGTTAGTAGCGATGCCTAATCTTTCTGCTTGTTCAAGCATAAATGCTCTATTTTCACCTGCGATAATTGTATACTGAACAAGGTTTGAGAAATAAGGATTTTTTATGCTATTCAGCTCTGCTACGATAGCATCAAGATCATCATGCAAGCCTGTATGTCTTTCAGAAAATGGTAAGCCAACTTTCTTCGGTCGAATATAGTCATTAATAACTTTCTCCATTTGGTCGAAGGGAATCAATAGAGTGTAGTCTTGCTGGGTATAGATATCCTGAGCCGTAACTACAAAGCTTTGCCTAGAAAGGTCCACATCATCACCTGCAAGTGCACGCCCATAAAATAAATCATCACCTTCTTCTGCGAAACCGAAATCCACAAAACGCATATGCATATCGTGTATTAAAAATGGAGGAACTGCTCCATGAGACTCGGCTAATCTGAATAATATTTGTAGTGAGCCAATGGTATTTGCAATAGTTAGCTTCATAGTTGATATAGCTGGGTCTTCATAACCAGCAACATCACCAAAATTCCTGCTATCAGCATGAAACCGCATCCTTGAGTGCTGTTTTAACAACATATTCATTTTCTGTTGTACTCTTCCTGGGGATATTTGTGCCTGTAATACATCTCTAATTCCGCCATTGGCAATCTCATGTGCATAAAAGAATCTCTGTGCTTCATCAGATTGAGCAAAATCTCTTTCTACAAATGGATGAATGACTTCGTATTGTTCGAGCTCAGACATAATTAGCGGTTTATTTATGCCTGCGATTATATCATAACTTTATGGCTTACTTTGTATAGTCAATATAGCCGTTTTACCAGTTATTGATAATTGAAGTTTAAGATTAGTATCTGTATGACTTGCTGCAATATAACCATCCTCAATATCCTCATCGACTGTTATATTCCAACCAACCGCTTCCAAATCTGCTTTATAACTTGCAAGAGCACTATCGCCCAGATCAATAATCAGAACATACCAAATCATCTGTCCCTCTTCAAAGCTATTCTCACTTCCAGAATCCAGCTGACCATATGTGAATACCGGTACCGAATCGGGAATATATTCAGGCCATTCGTTAAGTTGGTCTCTAAAAGGTGATGTAGAGACATAGCCCTCATTATTAGTATCTTCAGAACCTCTAGAATTTGAAAACAATAAAACACCAAATACAAATATTAAGAAAAACACAAGTAATATACCTAGTACTGTGTTAGTTTTTTTGTTTTTATTTGATTTAGCCATAATATCAATAGTTACAATGAAATTATAACAAGAATTTGAATATTGTTTAGGAGCGATATTACTTTTTTCATTTATTTAGCAAATTGTTATTATATTAGTAGACTATGATTTCAAAATTACTACACAAAATTGATGGCCTAACGGCAGACGAGCGAGATAAGCTTCAAGATAAGTTGCTTGAGCAAGTATCTGAAGAAGTAAAATTAGATGTCTCGTATATCATAGTGCTTCTGAGCTCTACAATCATTACTACACTCGGACTATTAACAAACAGTACAGCAGTTGTAATAGGTGGTATGCTTATTGCTCCAATATTCTGGCCAATTATGGGCCTCACCTTAAGTACAATTACTACTCGCAGACATTTACTAAATAAATCAGCAATATCTATATTGATTAGTATTGGTCTGGTGCTACTTATTAGCTCCAGTGTTTCTATGATTATTCCTTTTAGTGGAGTTACTGAAGAGATAAGACAACGTACCAACCCTACCCTGCTAGATCTATTGATAGCCTTATCAGTTAGTGTTATAGCAGTGGCAGCAATTTACTATCCTAAGATTTCAACTACTGCAACAGGAGTAGCCGTTTCAATCGCCTTGTTACCTCCACTATGTGTATCTGGAATAGGATTAGCGCTAATGGACTTTGACATATTTTGGAACTCGTTCTTACTATTTGGTGCAAATGTCGGTGCAATAGTATTTGCTGGAGTAGTAACACTATATTTACTAAGATTTAGACCGAAAAGAAAAGAAGAAAAAGAACGACTTAGAATTGGAATTATTTTTTCAATTCTATTCTTATTCTTACTGTCTATACCATTAACAATATACTTCAGAGACAGTATTGCACAATCAAGGATACATGAGGAAATCACAAATGAACTAAATAGTCAGTTTATGGATATAACAGAGGACTCGAGAGTAGAAACTGTTATCACTCAGAACTTTTCAACCTTGGATGATTCAATCAAGGTTCAAGCTACTGTCTTTTTGCCAGAAGGATTCTACATCACTAATGCTCAACAAGAAGAAATAATTCAAAGTCTGAGTGAAAAGACAGGCAAAACGATTGACCTACAACTGAACCTAGTAACAACCCTTTTACTTCGTAAAGAAGAAGATGAAAATATCAAAAGCCTAAATAGAGAGATTGAGATTTTTATCGCTCGTGAGTTAGAGGCGTTAAACTCCGGCATTGTTATTAACGATACGATAATAAATTACCCAGAAAACTTTTCTGACAATGGCGGAGTAATTGAAATATTACTTTCCTTAAAGGACTTTGGTGATACTCAAATTACTTTTGACCAAAAACAAAATTTGGAAGAAAGAATAAAAGTATATGTAAATAATGAAGTAGAACTTAACATTGAACTAGTGCCAATCCGAAAGTTAAGCCAGCCTAGTGATCTCGTAAAGCTTGAGGCAAGTATTAATAATGTTTTGGGGCAGGATTTAAATTTTATTGATAATAATATAGATATTGGCGAATTAATTGTTGTTAACTCTGAAAATAATGGTAAAGGTAATGTGGTAAGTGTAACAGCACAAATATATGTCCCTGCCGAGGTTGATACGGCAACTATAGATAAAGCCACTCTTGAAACTCACTTAAGCGAGGAAGTAGAAGAAACAGTAGAGCTTGAACTACAAATCATACGCGTGGAAAAGATCTAACTGTGGTAAAATCAACTTATTTCAGCCATTCGGTCAATGAAAGTTGATGAACTAATAAACAATAGATTAAGCAAAGTAGAAGAAGCAACCAAACTTGTCTTCAATACTCCAGCCAATGTTTGGCATGCCGTTAATACTGAATGCCTGAAAACTGCTCTAAAATACTCGAAAAAAGCCCCATTTTATTCAAAATTAGATTTGCCAGCTGATCAAGAGATAGAAGATAATCCTGAAGCATCAGTATTGAAATTCCCAAAACTAGC
>JAGQLK010000170.1 GCA_020429485.1 Candidatus Dojkabacteria bacterium
ATTCAATAATTATATCATTATTCTGGGGAATTGACTACCCTATAGTACTAGGAGTTATAGGAATATTGTGGTGAATATAGAGTACGCTCGGCCAGCTGATTAATATTATCTCTGACTGTTCCTAATAAGTTCATTTGCCTTTCATTCTCTACTAATTCGCCTGTCTCTCTATTTCGTGTAAAGTTTCTGCCACCTGCCATAATTAATGCTTCTTCATTCTGCCCTTTTGTAAACATAGCATGTGTAAGCAGTACTTCATTGTCTTCTGTAACTCTAAAACCTGCAAACATTGATAATGCGCTTCCAGAAACACTGCCAAAAAGTATTATTTGCCCTTCATTAGTCCCTGGTGTTTGTACAACCCTGAGGTCAACATCGGTGTTATATCCTAGCTGCCTATTTACATCATAGCCAGTCCAGCATTGGCCTTTTTCATCAAATTGAGACCTAGCCTGACTCATTGTCCAACCTTCTGGATCTACGCCAATATCAGCTAAGATCAGCTCAGCTACTTGATTGGACATTGCTAGTTGTTCTTCTCTCCATCTTGTTTCTTGGTACTCAGCTTCTAGATCATATAATGCATCATATGGTACTTCTTTTAGCATTAAAGCATTCTGGCCTTCTAGGGCAGCAATTACGCTTTGGCTATCTGGTCTTGGTACAGTCTGTAATGTAGCGGCATATAGTGATTCTGACATTTGTTGAGCATAAAATTTATATACTTACTTTAACAGATAGCCTATACAAATTAAAAGAGAAGGCATAAAGCCTTCTCTTAATAGTTAAATCCAACTCAATTACTCAACAAGTGAGATATTGATTGCATTAAGTCCTTTTTCAGTTTGTTCAACTTCAAAAGTAACTTTATCACCAACTTTAAGCTTTCTAGTAGCTAATTCACCCTCTAATGAGTTCTCATGGAAAAAAATATCCCTGTCAGAACTATCAGTAGTAATAAAGCCAAAGCCTTTGTCAGTAACGGTTTTTACTGTTCCGTTTTGCATTTTGTTACTTACTAAATTTAAATAATGGAAATCTCTAGAAAGAATTGATATGTGAAGTTACTAATACTTATCCGAATTTCTTTGTAAGTATAACAGAATCGAGACAAATATACTAATCAACCCCAAAAAACACTTTTAGCAATATGACCGCTTCCATGATATACTAAATTATCTGTACAACTTTTAACCCCTTTGCCCTCTTTTTTATTTTTTAACAAATAGTCATTAAAAAACTAATATACAAAGTCTCCAAGAAGTTTAGCCTTAGCACTGATAGCTCTAACAAACAAATAATTACTGATCCTGAATCAACAGTCAAAGGATCATTATTTAATATTGGAGATATGTATGTAGACTATACTTCTGCTGATAAGAAAGTAGAGACTACAGAAACCACAGAAATACTTGTACGAAAAAAATATCTAATATTTGTAGAAGAAGTTAGCATTACTTCTAAATAAACACCTTTCCAAACCTAGCCTCAATCTGAGCTAAATTGGGAATATTTTTATAGACATTAGCATAGTTGATTTTGGCATTGCTAGGCAACATATATTTCTCAATATTTACCCGTGAAGGCAGTTTCACACCTAGAAATTCGCATATTTCTGCTATTCTGCTCATATTTTGTTCCATATCTGAAGAATAAAGTGATTCATATTTTAAATGCAGGTACTCTCCTTCTCTATTTTCTTTAAGAAATTTCGTGTATATTTCGACCAATTCTGAAATATATTCAATCATTTCTTGTATTTCATCTAGATCTATTGGAGTTAGTTTTGTGAAAATCTCGTTCTCTTTTAGATCTTCTTTTTGCCAAATAGAAGTCTGTCCAGCTACTAGTCTTGATATTGCTAATTCAATTAAGTTATCTCTTGTTAAAAACAGTATCTTTAAATCCTTAGTCTTAAGCATTTGAAAATATATCTCTTTAGAAAACTGATGTTGTAAAACCTTTATTGCGCTATATTTCTCAAATATCTCATCAAGAGCAGTATTCATTTTCTGTGCAGAATCAATAAATTTAGCATAATTCCTTTCTCCAGGATTCCAATCCGAATAGCTAGGGTGAAAAGGTTCTATACTCATCTGCACATCTTCACTGGACCCCAATAACTTTGCTAATGAGGTACTTCCTGATCTAGCATTTGCAAATATTACGAACTTATTTGAATTAAGCATTAAATTACAATTGAGAATTATGTACGCATAGTCCCCTTAAATGTTCCCTCATCAAGGAAAAAATCCAAGGCATCAATTATACTTGGGACAACTACATCAACATATTGAAGTATTCCTGTATGTATTCCTTCCGCTTGTAATGTAGCAATGGATAACTTTGCATGCTTGAATTTTCCGATGTCTATCCTAGCATTACCAACTGCTGCTGTTGTTTCAGAGTCATACTTTAGAAAAGCAGCTTCTTTCTCTGCACCATTTACTGTTTTTACAAACTCCATACCTAGATCTGCAGCTATATCTACAGCATTGCCTCTAGCATCACCAGAGAAGAATACCAACTTGAAACCTAGCTCATTTAGCTTTGCCAGACGTTCTCGTACACCTTCAGGTATTTGTTTATTTACCTGCAAAGTACCATTCAG
>JAGQLK010000171.1 GCA_020429485.1 Candidatus Dojkabacteria bacterium
TGAAAGAATGATATAGATCATTTATTAAAAATGGATTTGTTCTCACAACGTAATAGGATAGGGCATCACCCGTATCGCCCAGATATCCAAACCTAGTATTATATGAAATCATATATCCATTCGCTTCTGATATTGCTATAGCGTGTTCAAATAGTTCTGCATCGGTTACATTTAAATCACGTCTACGAGTTTGTATAAATTGTGAGACTCCAAAGACAGCTGTAGCATCCTCTCTCAGACCGCGGGTATTAATCTCCTCAGGGGATAAGACTGACACACCATCAGTTCTGTGAATTTCGATACCACCTTTGAAATCAGTAATAGCACCTAGCACTTCATCACCTTCACCTCTATACAATACACCATTGTTATATTCCTGATCTCGTGATGTAGGGCCTAATACATGTATTCTAGGTAATGAAGGATTAATAGTTGGATGGTTCTGGAAAATTCTTTGGTTGACCTCTCTAGTGTCATTATCCGCAATTGCATTTGGGGTTATTGGACTATATGGAACTAGTTGCTTTGTTCCAAAATCAATCTTTTTAGCTTTACCTGCAAATCCAATCTCACTATTTCTGAGAGTAAAGGTATCCATATGAGCAATATTAGGTCTTGCTGGTCTGCCATCTTGAAGCTGATCCAAGAATCGCAAATGAGCATTGGTAGCTAATCTACTATCCAAAAATGCCAGAAGTAGCTCACTCGCAACATTTGACCAATGTTTTGGTCCTCTGCGAAGATTATCATACACATCCGCTGTGTTTAAGTTTCTCAATATTCGAAATTTTGCACTATCTCTCAAAGATGGTGTTGAATCAGGTGACATATTTTATAAACTATAGGATATATTATATCAATTAATCAAAGATGAATTCAACCTATTATGAGTTGTGACATTGAAGGTATATGGGTGTTATGGACTTTTTATTGATCTAAATGTAAATACGGTATAATAATTTCATATTACTAAAATACAAATGAATGAAATCAAACTAGGATTCATTGGTTATGGAAGACATGCCAACAACAACCTTTACCCAGCATTGAAATTATTAGGTCAGCCCATACAAGCGATAGCTACCACATCTAAAGAATCATCAGAAAGAGGTATGCAGGAACAAGGTGCAGAGAATGCATATGCCGATTATGAAGAGATGCTTGAAAAAGAGGACTTGAATTGTGTAATTATTTCTGCCCCAGGTGAAAAACATGTTGAATTAACTGAGGCAGCTTTAGAAGCTGGCTGTCATGTCTTTGTTGAAAAGCCACTAGGATTAAATGCAGACGAAGCCGAGCAAGTAATGAGTAAAGCAGAAGCAACCGGCAAGCATGTCATGGTTGGCTTTATGAAAAGGTTTGCACCAGCATTCGTAAGGATGCATGAACTAATTAAAGATCAAAGATTTGGAGATCTAGTAACTGTTAATTGCGTTTATGGAGTTAGAAATTTTTCAGAAAGTATTGAAGATGTGATACTCTTTGCAGCAATTCATAATATTAATATGCTGCAGTCTATTACAGGAGAGCCAGTTAAATTAGTTGGTTTCAAAAGGGCTTTAGGAGATAGTTTAACTGCAACATTTTCCTATCAAGTTGAGTCGGGTATTACGGCCTCTATGAGTATAGTAGCTGCTCCTTCATGGGCAAGACTTCATGAAGAATTCTATGTAACTGGCACAAATGGATTCATTAGAGTAAATAATGTCGAGCAATTATCATATCACTTTAATCCTGACATGTCCGATAGACCTAGATGGCAAGTTATGGATGAAGAGGAAACAATAGTAACTACAGTGTCTACGACCAGTTCAGGCGGATATAAAGATTTGTATCAGAGAGGATTTGTTGGGGAATTAGAACATTTCCTTGATTGTGTAAGAATTGATGCAAAGCCTCTAACATCAGCAGAAGATAATTTAGCTACTATGAAGCTATCCGACATGATAATTAGTGAATGCAAATAGTATTAAAGTATTGCGGCTAGTAACACTGAAACTGTAACGTATAAATGACTGGTATAAGGTCTAATAGGGCTATAGCCATCTGTTGAAGAAACCACTACACCTAAACACAAATCATAACAAGTTGTGGTATCTGTCTCTTCACTTAATTTACACTCTAATTCTTTTTGAAAGCCATGACACTCATGTGTTATTCCAGTGAGTTCATCTTTGTTTCTGGAGTTGATATAGATAAACTGTCCTATCAAGACATATGCTAGTAATACAATCAAGAATACTCTGATAAATTTTTTTGAGTTCTCCATTTGTTTATTCAACAACTATTTCCATGTAACGATTACCGGTCTCTATCATCTCTAGGTATAGCTTAACGGGAGGAAATAATGGTTCGGGCAAGTTACTTGTATCATACCAATCTATAGATCCGATTTTCTCTTTTTCATCTTCGGGCACAGTTGGTACTCCGGATAAAATTTTACCACGGAAAGAAATATCGATATAGTGTTTGTTACCGGTTATAAAGTTGACTGTACCCAAATATTCCAATTCTCCAATATCAATCATCATTTCTTCTTTAAATTCTCTGATTACAC
>JAGQLK010000172.1 GCA_020429485.1 Candidatus Dojkabacteria bacterium
TAACAGGGTCATATGGGATTCCAGCTTGCCTTTTGTTGTTTCCATTATTATTAACCCAGAGGTCACCATTTCCACCGAGATTTCCATCAGCATCCAAATAAATAGTTCCAGGTCCTCCACTATTACCAAATGCATGTATATGAGCTTTATCAGTTACTGCAAAAGTACCTGGTGTTGTCTGATAAACTGCAATTCTTCCACCTCCACCATCGTAGTCTGTGTCATAGCCATCAGCAGAAACCAGTCCAGCACCATTGATAGTTGCAGCTTTGATCCATAGACTTCCACCACTTCCAGCTCTGTAACTAGAGATATAGTTTGACCTAGTTCCTCTAGCACCATTTGCACTTATAGTTCCATCTATAGTAAGTGTATTTGTTACATTCAAATCAATAGCACCACCACCAGAGCCACCAGCCGATAGCTCATAAGAAGCATGGTAAAAGCCAGCACTACCTAGATGTGTTGGTTGCTTGACATCTCCATATGGAATTCTGTCATTTCCTTGTCCATAGCCTCCATATGATGCACCTTCGTTAATGTCGCCTCCACCTGGACCATTCCCTGTTCCACTTATAGAGCGATAACCTTGTCCGTTTGCAGAAACAATTGCTGTCGCTTCAATTTCTAAATTTTTTGCATACCACTTAACTCCAAAATCATCTAATTCGTTACCATTTCTTCCATTATCTCCATCATCATAAGAGGAAAGGGTTACTGTTGTACCAGCTTCAACAACAACAGTTAATTCGCTACAGTTTAATACTCCTAAATTTGACTGATCTGCTGCAAAAGTCCAAGTAATATTATTCGTTAAATATACAGTATCATTTGGATAAGCACCGGATACATTCTGGAATGTAAAGCATTCCTCGAAGTTCCCCATATTAATTGCTTCAGAGATCCCTGAAATATTACCATCGTCAGCTTTGATTTTTAAACTATCAGGTTCAGTATCATATTGAGTATTTGTTAGGGTGATACTACCCATATCGCTGATAGAAAATATGAAAGAAGTAGGGCTAAATACGCCTGCTTTAGCAGTCTGTTCATCATTAGCATCTACTGCAGAAAGATTTACTGTTACATTACCAGCGGAAGCAAAATTAGTATCAATGTTTCCAAATTGATCTACTGCATCAATTTGGGTATTAAACGGCACACCTGCATCTGCGAAAAATGGTGCATCAACAATAAATTCAATTGCATCATCTGGCTCTGCTGTGTGGTCGAATGTAGTTTTGATACTTGGTGTGTATCGAACTTCTGTTGTCTGTGCACCTGAAGTCTGACCTAAAATTCTATTCGCATTAATCTGACCGTCATTATTAGTAGTCAGTGTCTGATTTTCTACTGAGCCTTGGTTAGGAAGCCATTGAATGTCAATATCTGGTACTCCGAAGCCATTAGCATCTTGAACTTCAGCAACCAAAGGATCATTCAACTGCTGTGCTACTGTTCCTATTTGATTATTACCACTAATTATACTTATATGATCAGGATCTCCAGTCATAAGTAGATCAACATCATTTGGATCTGAATTGCCCCCATATGAAACCCAATCACTATAAAAGCCAGCATCATCTCTTATCCTAACTCTCCAATGATACTCTTTACTTCTAACTAAATTGGTTACTACAAAATAAGCACATCCTGAATAATCTTGATTTTGACAAGGTTCGCTACTTGAGAATGAAAGCAATGAAAAATAATTCGGTGTTCCAGTAAATGAGACTCCAACTTCTTTTATTTCTATTTCTATAGAATGTAGTTCACCGGTATCATAATCGCTAACATTTGCAGCAAAAACTATGTTACTTCGTCTCGTTGCATCTCCTACTCCTAATTCATTTGTTACTGTCGGTGATGGAATTACTGTGTATTGTTCATATTGCCTAAGGATAGTGGGTTCATCAGGTCTACATGAAGGCCCTAATACTGTACCGTTACCACCATTCTGTGAATTATTGGTGCTACCACCATTCGCTGATGCGGTTCCAACAAAATTATTGACAGTATCGCAAACAACTATTACTCTTCCACCACCACCTCCTCCTCCTTGGTTTCCTACCTCTGCTGCGCTTCCTCCATTTGCCCTAACAATACCATTTCCTGCTATTTCTCCCGCATCAATCCAAACACTTCCTCCTGCTCCTCCTCCACCACTTGTATTTACAGTTGCAATACCATCTTTACCGTCGGCAGTCACCTGACCATTAATTGTTACTATTCCTGCTGCTTCTATCTTTATCGCTCCTCCTCCGGCTCCTCCTGAACCTCCTTCTCCACTTGCTCCTCCTGGACTTCCTAGTAAAACTGGATTTGATTGGTTTCCATAAACTGTACCTGGTGTTGGTGGTGGATTGGATCCATCTTGCACACCCTCACCACCTGCTCCTCCATATCCTCCTCCACTTCCTCCTGTTGTCCCTGCTGCATTTGCTGGTATCCCTGATCCGCTTTCATCATCTCCCGGTTGATATCCTTGCCCATCAGCTGTTATCTTTCCTCCTGCGTCTACTGTTAAGCTATTTACTTGTAAAATCAC
>JAGQLK010000173.1 GCA_020429485.1 Candidatus Dojkabacteria bacterium
GACTAAATATATAAAATTATTAATAGTACGCAATGGATTATTATCTAAAGCCTCTAAAGGAACTCATTAAATTTAAGACAATTTCTACTGATTCAGATTATAAAGAAGAAATTGAAAAGTGTGTAAATTGGTACCAAAATCTTTTTGAAGATAATGGCTTTGTAGTAGAAATAGTTAGAGGTTATTCAAACCCAATAATTTTAGCTAAATATGATAATAATTCTGAGCAGACTGCACTTATCTACGGTCACTATGATGTTCAACCTGCTGGTAATGAGAAAGATTGGGATAGCATTCCTTTTGAACTGTCAGAAAGAGATAATCGTCTATATGCCAGAGGTATTATTGATAACAAGGGGCAATCATTTGTCCATATCGCAACAGTATTAAACTTGATAAAAAACGAACAACTTGGACAGAATGTAACATTTTTACTTGAAGGTGGAGAAGAAATTGGATCTCCAGGTGTGGCAAATTTCTTAACAGATTATAAAGAGAAGTTGAGCGCTGACTATATAGTGATTTCCGATGGTACCATGATAGAAGATTATCCAGTTCTAGAAGTTGGGCTTCGAGGAATAATGAACCTAACTGTAAAGGTTTTTACTTCTGATCGAGAACTACATTCAGGACTATTCGGGGGTGCCGCACCTAATGCATCTCATGAGCTAGTGAATGTGTTGTCTAAACTCTATGATGATAATAAGTTAGTGAATATGAATGGATTCTACACTGGCGTAGAAGAACCAACTGAGCAGGAATTAGAAAATAACAAAACCATTCCCTATTCGTTTGAAGAGTTCCATAAATTAAGCGGAACCAAGAAAAACATCTCAGAAGATGGTGTAGATTTCTATACTCAGACTGGGTTAAGACCTACAGTACAGATTACAGGAATAGAATCTGGATACAATGGCGAAGGTTATAAAAGTGGAATTCCAAATGCCGCTATTGTGAAGTTAAATATCAGGCTCGTAGCAAGTCAGGATCCAATTAAAGTTAAGGAAAGTATAGTGCAATTTTTCAGTAATAATTTAGCAGAGTATGCTGACTTTGAGATAGTACATAGTGATGATGAAGGATCGGTTCCAGCAGTTAAAATCGACACAGATAATGAATATGTTCAAAAAGCCATAACGATATTAGAAGAGGTATATCAGAAAAAGGTGCTTAGGAAATATGTGGGGGGGACAATTCCACTTGTTTATCACATTGAAAAAATTCTAAGTATTCCACAAGTTATAGTTCCTTTAGTTAATCCGGATTCGAATATGCACTCGGTAAATGAGAACTATGATTTATCTTATCTTAAAAAAGCGTTAGAATTTAGTAATAATTTATTTAAGAAATAATATGGATAAGAAAGATAAAAAACATAAGTTTAATCCAATAAGAATTGTAGTTAATATCGTTCTATCTCCAATAATAATTTGGTTAGTTAGTTATGCATATTATGGTGATGTTCGATCTGCTGTACTTGCAACGCTATACGCTATAACATTTTTGAATTTGCTTGGGCTTATTCTTAAATTTATTAGCTTATTAATATCCTCAGTTACCTTCAGCCCCTTTAAAATGCTGAAGAAAAGTATAGAGATAGTTGTTTCTATTATAATTACAGGTGTATACTGGGGTATATATATTTTAATCTACGGGAGCGATTTTTCTCTCTAATTTATTTATAAAACTAAATCGTAATGGATGAAAATCAATTAAAAAAGAAAGTCCTTATTGCTGAAGATGAACCTGATGCAAGAGAGATTTTCATAGATATTTTAACTGAAGCAGGGTATCACGCAGTCGGAGCTTCTGACGGTAATGATGCTTTAGCTCAGCTAGAAAAGGATAAGTATGATCTTGTTCTTTTAGATATTGTTATGCCAAATAAAGATGGTGTACAAACCTTAACAGAAATAAAGAAGTTTCCTGGCAAGTACGGTGACATGAAAGTAGTAATGTTAACCAATATTGGTGGAGATATTGCAGTTGATAAGGCAATGAAACTAGGTGCTAATGGTTATATGCTTAAATCAGAGACTGAACCGACAGACCTAATTGCTGTAGTAAATAAATATTTAGAATAATATTCTTTAAATTACTTTTTAATATACGTGATTCACACGTTCTTTCGTTATGAAAATTAAATCTATAAAAGCAAGACAGATATTAGACTCAAGAGGAAACCCAACTGTAGAAGCTGATGTTATTACAGATAATGGGCATTTAGGTAGAGCTCAGGTTCCTAGTGGTGCGTCAACTGGAGAGCATGAAGCTATTGAGTTAAGAGATGGAGACAAGTCTAAATATTTAGGCAAGGGAGTAACGAAAGCAGTAGAAAATGTGAATAGTATAATCTCAGAAGCACTTGTAGGAATGGATGTGACAATGCAAGAGGATCTAGATAATAAAATGATCGAACTTGATGGCTCAGAAAATAAAGGTAATCTTGGTGCTAATGCAATTCTAGCTGTATCCTTGGCTGCAGCGGAGGCAGCTGCAAAAGAAGAAGGTAAATTGCTTTTCGAG
>JAGQLK010000174.1 GCA_020429485.1 Candidatus Dojkabacteria bacterium
CCATACTTTTCATCAAAGCCCTCTTGAGCAATATAGTTCACGGCAGATACAGTAGGAACTACTTGGACTCCTTTAGCCTTTAGTCTTGAATTTAAATCATCAAGTTGAATGTAAGCTATTTTGCGTGCATCTTTTTCATCTAGGCCTTTGAAGATTACAATATCATCTATCCTATTTATAAATTCTGGCGGAAGAGTATCCTTTAATTCGTCCATTAATGATTCCTTCATTTTTTCATATGCTTGTGCTACTTGCTCATCTTTCTCTCCTTCTATACCAAATCCCAAAATATTGTCTTCACCTATTTCTGCTGCACCAATATTGGAAGTCATAATGATAATAGTGTTTTTGAAGTTTACTTCTCTACCTTTCCCATCCTTCATATGTCCCTCATCTAATATCTGTAATAGTACATTGATCATATCTGGATGAGCCTTCTCGATCTCGTCAAAAAGCACAACTGAATATGGTTTTCTTCTCACTTTTTCTGTTAACTGACCACCCTCTTGATATCCAACATAACCTGGCGGAGATCCGATAAGCTTAGATATGCTGTGTTGTTCAAGGAATTCAGACATATCAACTTGAATTAGGGCTTCTTCGCCACCAAACATTGTCCTTGCTATTTCCTTTGCTGTTTCAGTCTTACCCACCCCTGTTGGGCCTAAGAACATAAATGATGCAAGAGGTCTTCGCTCATCACTTAATCCCATCCTTGCCCTCTTTAAAGCAGAGCTAATACGGTCAATAGACTCTTTCTGGCCAATTATTCTTTTACCCATATTTTTACTCAAAGCACTCAAAACCTTCAGATCATTCTTAGCCATTGTAGCTACAGGAATTTTACTCCACCTTGATATTACTTCCCTTACATTTTCTGCACTGACCAAGAATTTATTGGTCTTAGATCTTTTTCCTTTTTTAGATTTTTCTATTTTTTTGGCTATTTTCACTTCTTCCTCTCTGTATTTAAGAGCTCTATTCATCTGGCCCTTATCAAGTGCTTCGTTCTTCTTCTTTTCAATTTCTTTTAACTCATCATCATAATTTTTTGTAGAAGCTTTACTCTTCTCATATTTGATTTTCTGAGCGGCTGTAGCTTCATCCATAACATCAATAGCTTTATCTGGCAGATACTTTGACGGAATATATCTATCCGACAACAATACTGCCTCAATAATAGCCTCGTCAGTTATTTTAACTTTATGATAGTCTTCAAAAGATGGACGTAGCATTTTCAATACTTTGATTGCATCATCTGGAGAAATTTCATCAACCATAATAGATTGGAATCTTCTAGCCAGAGCCTCATCATCTTCTATGTATTTTTGGTATTCATCAAATGTTGTTGCACCAATTACTCTGAGGTCACCATTGGTAAGGTGTGGCTTAAGAATATTAGCAACATCCATTGAGCTACCTGAACCTGCAGCACCAGCACCGACTATCATATGGATTTCATCAATAAATAGGATCAAGTCTGGGTTTGCTGCCATTTCATTGATTATAGCTAGAAGACGCTCTTCAATATCACCACGAATCTTGCTGCCTGCAATAATCGCCGAAAGGTCTAGCTGAACAACTGTTTTGTTTTTGAATGAATCTGGTACATCACCTTTAATGATTCTTTGCACAAAGCCTTGTACAATAGCCGTTTTACCAACTCCTGCCTCTCCGACTAAGATTGGATTATTCTTGGTTCTTCTAGATAAGATATGTATCATTCTTTCTACTTCCTCATCCCTACCCCACACTTTCAAGAATTTACCTTCTTCCGCTAACTCGTTCATATCCTTAGCAAAGAAGGATAGATTGCTTTGTTGTTGCTGATCATCTTCATCACCTGGTTCGCTTTGTGAAGTAAATACTCCTGGTTGATATATCCCAAAATTAACTAGCGCTTGCTTAATAAATTCAAAGTTCAAACCATTTTTATCAAGGTCCTTTACAAAATCAAGATGCTTCATACTTAAGATAGCAAGCAACATATGCTCTGTACCAACGTATACATGCTCAAGATCACTTGAAATCAGAAACGCTTTCGATAGCAATTTTTTTGCTTCATCTCCAAATTTAGGTGATTGACTTAGATCTGAGCTACCATAATCAGCCAGCATTGCTTTTGTAGTCTCTTCTGTATCTACACCTAATCGAGCAAGCAATCTAGCTGCTATATTTCTTTGATGATCTAAGATTGCGATAAAAATGTCCCTACTATCAAGTACTTCACCATTTCTTTTGCGAGCAAAATCAAATGATCTAATTAGAACATCTGATAGATTTTTGCTAATTCTATTAAGATTTTTGATTTCATCATTCATTAAATCAAGATTTTTCATTCTATATAGGCAATTATTTATATTTTTTATTCTAACATAGAAGACAAATAACAGTTAACAGTTATCTGCTAACTAACAAATTTTATTCTAGATAAAAAAAATCCCCCGTACTCTCTTTGGTACAGGGGATCAAAAATTCAAATTAGAATTTATTCTTTTTCTTCTTCGTCTAAGTATTCACTTAAT
>JAGQLK010000175.1 GCA_020429485.1 Candidatus Dojkabacteria bacterium
ATAACTAAATCTGTATTTAAATCTACCAAGAAGTTTGATAATTTCTGGTGGTAAGTCATTAAATCCTGTATCGTATGCAATTTTTTCTCCAGTCTTCTTAATCTCTTTTGCAACATCAGCCTTTATATTTAGAATTGTCTCTTCAATTGTTCCAGGGTGAACTCTACCATCTGTAAGTAGCTTTGAAATAGCAATTGCAGCAACCTCACGACGAATAGGGTCAAAAGATGAAACGGTTACTTGATTTGGAGCTTCGTCGATAATAATATCGACTCCTGTCATACGTTCGAATGCTCTAATATTTCTTCCGTCTTTACCAATAATCTTTCCTTTGAGCTCATCTTTTTCTATTTCAATTGTTGTAGAAGTTGTTTCTGCTACATAATCAGTAGCACTTCTTTGCATTGCATCAATCAATAAATTCTTTGATTGTTCTTCAACTTCTGATTGGAGTTTGAACTCTGAATCTCTAATACGCTTTGCAATCATTTCCGCAAGAGTTTCTTCAACTTCCTTCATTAATTGTTCTTTTGCCTCTTCTCGGGACAGATTAGCAATTTTTTCTAGTTTGGTTTCAAGTTCGTCCTTGAGGTTTTTTATTTCTAGCTTTGCGCTTTCAAGTTCTGCTTCTTGTTTCTCAAGTGCGTCATAACGAGAATCGATACTTTTTGATCGTTCAAGTAATGATTTTTCTCGTTTATCAAGACGTTCCTCTTGATCAACTAAATTTTTGTGGGCATCTTGGGCTGATTTTTCAGCCTTTACTTTAATTGCTGTTGCTTTCTCTTCCGCTTCACGAATTATTCCTTGTGCCTTTGAACTAGCTTTCTCAATCGCTTGTTCTTCTGACATTTCCACATACTTGGGATCTTTAAGTTTTTCTTCAAGTTTTTTCGAATGGCGGTAGAAAAAGACGCCCCCAGCTATACCAATCGTAGCGAGTACGCTTAGTAGTATAAGGAGTATTTCCATCGTATTTTCTACAAAAATAATGTAACCGATATAAACAATATAGGTATTCTGCAAAGAGGAATTAAACTAGCGGAGGTTTTTCATAAACAATCATGAATACTAGGTATATAACGACAAAAAAGCTGAGATATTCAACTTATAAATCTAAAGCAAAAGCCGTTGTAGTATTTGTTGTTTCATGAATAAAATATTCGAAAATTTGTATGAATTTTACAAACAAATGTTCTCATCCCTTGTGTTAATTCTTTTTGACAGTCTATACCGTTCTTACTATTTTAGAGTGCCAAAGCTGTCACCTAGCATTCTACGGTTAATTATACTACCAAGAGAGACGTAAGGGAAAGGAAAAATTACCCAAGGATATTACTAAAAAAATGGAATATTCTACTTGAGAGTGATCCCTTGTATTTCTTAGTATTTTTTGGAGTAGAAGAGGAAGAATTTAGGGTGCTAAATTGTGTTGGATTTTGCATCCGGGATTTCATTTCACTGATCGTTCTGTTCTTCTGGTGTAAGAGTTTTGTCAGATTTTGTAGCATAGCTCTATTATCTTGGTACTCTGCACGTAATCGGGTAAGAGTTGTTTTTTGTTTTTCATATTCCTTTTTCACCTTGTCAAAGTCCGATTTTGCCTTCACCATATCTAAATGTTCTTGAGAATCAATCATTCGAGAAAGTAACTTCTCTTCAGTTATCCCTATGTTGAGGAAATAGTTTAAATCGTTTTGATTAGGCTCTCTTCCAAGTACTTTATTGTACATCTTCATAACCATATCCTTGCGTTGTTCACGTGACATAGGAGGTGCCTGGTTAGGTACTCCAGGCGGAGAAAACGAATTAGTGCGTTCGTTTGGCCGAGTAGGGCTTGAGTTATTATTAAATGAAGGAGCAGCGTTAGATTTCGAGAAATTAGGTGTTGATGTTGGAATGCTTGGTTTATTTATTGGTTTTGCTTCAGGTTTGGGAGTCACTTTGGGTGGCACGGTAGCCTGGGCTTTTCGAAATGGTACACCAAGGTAGGTAAGTACTCCCTTTGCAATACCTGTGGCCAATAATTCCAACTGGCTTTCATCTTTTAACCTATTTGCGTCTTCAGGATTGTCAATGTAGAGACATTCTAATAGCACCGAAATAGTCTTTGTGTTGCTAATGAAAGCAAGAGAGCCAAATTCATGATCGAATTCACTTTTTATCCCTTGGTTTTCATATGAAGTCTCCTTGGTTGTACTTTCCATGATCTGGGTCGCCAACCTTTTGGATTCTTCTCCATCTTTACCTTTGTGCCAAAATTCAAGACCGGACTTGTTTCCATCGTTAATATGAATCTCTATTGCTATATCTTTGAAATCTTCACTGTAACCAGTCCCATTTATCCATTCTATTCTTCGTGAAAGATCCATGTTCGGAGGTACGGAAAGCGTAATTACGCCACTCGCCCTAAGGTGGGGGATAATTTTACGTGAAATTGCTCGTGTCAGATCAACTTCTCGAAGTCCATTTGAAGCTGTCCCAGGATCCTGTGATGTGTGTCCAGCAGATATTATTACTCTTG
>JAGQLK010000176.1 GCA_020429485.1 Candidatus Dojkabacteria bacterium
GACTATTGTTTCAAGAGGTATGGCCTTGGGGTATACAATGCCACTTCCAGAAGAAGATCAAGTGCAGACCAGCAAGACAAAGATGCTTTCTAAGATTACATCATTGGTAGCTGGATTTGCTACTGAAGAATTAATCTTCGGTGATGTAACAAGTGGTGCATCAAATGATATTCAGAAGGCAAGTGAAATTGCTAGAAGAATGGTAAAAGAATTCGGAATGAGTAAAAAATTAGGACTTGTAAAATACGGACAAAGTGAAGATAATCACTTAGGGTATAATTACGAGACTGACAAAAACTACTCTGAAGAAACTTCTAAAATAATTGATGAAGAAGTTCGATCTATTATAGATGAGTGTTTTGATACAGCAAAAGGGTTATTAACCAAGAATCGAGCAATATTAGACAAACTTGTTGATGCATTACTTGAGAAGGAAGTATTAGACGGAGATGAGTTTAATAAATTTTTTGAATAAGAAATAATCAAATAAAATGGAATCACTAAGCCCCGAGATTCGGGGCTTTTTAACATCTAGGCTTTTTCAAGCTAATATACCATTTGCAGAAGTAAACCATGGGCTTACAACTGTATCTGTACCTGAAAAAATGGACTTATTATTGAACTCTGGAACAGTAGTTGATTCACTGTTGAGAAATAGGGTGATTGGAGAAGCGCATATAGATTGGGTCGAGTTTGTTGTCTCTAAGACTATCGTAGGAACAACGACTCGGCCTACACAAATACCATTTGTTTTAACTACATTTGGCTTGCCTTCATTGAGTCTGAATGAAAAGAAAGAGCTGATGATTAACCTTGGTATTGAAGAACCATCGTCTAAAGATGCGAAAGCTATAAGGCTTGGCGCAAGCTCTGGATTTGATATTGAACAACTAGGGCTTGGAACAGGCTTCGCAGGACCTTTCGTAGAGCCTGAAATAGCTAGTAAATTCGGGGTTGTAAATTTAGTTATGTTTAGGCCATTGTTTGATCCTTCAATGCATCATGAAGCAGTTGTCCCAATTGTTGATTTTGCACTGAGTACAACTGAATCACTACTCTTTGATTATGGTCATATTAATAGAGCATTTAATGCTCTAGATATAGGGCTGAGCTACTTTTATAGTCCAGATAGGACTGCTATAACAAGAGAGCCGTAGATATAGTATGCAGCAGGAAATAATCGTTATGATTAATATAGTCTGAATTCGGGGAATAAAGGTTCCGAATGAATGTAAGAAAAGAAAGAGTAGAGAATTGAGAGCGAGTCTCAATGTTTATTAAAAATAAACAATTCATCATAATATCTTTCAATCAATAAATCACATCCACCCTTACTGGTATAGCCGTCGTCCTGTCTTAAGCGGTAGTAGTTGTAGTAGTCGCTTAAAACCTTCGCCAGTAAGGAATGGTCTAAATTAGGCTATTAGCCTGGTTTATAAATCAGTTAATTGCCGGGAGTCACACCAAAGTTCCATGCTCCGAGAGCTTTTTGCTCAGTATTGGCATCGACATAAGTGTCGAAGATACGTCCTTCGTTACCAAAATCATTTTGAGCATAAACTGTCAGATTCTGTCCTTCCGGAACAGTGCACGAAAGAGCGCTGACGCCGTCAGGGTGTGTAACGGTTATGCAATTTTCATTGCCAACCCAATTCACTCCTTCATTCGGAATGATATCCACATGTGCGGTTTCGGTGAAGATACCGTTACGTTCAAAGGATAGTCCGAACTGGCTATTATCAACTGTTCTGAAAATATTAACGTCGATAGCTTCTGGTGCAACCATATGCAGAGTTCCAGTTACTTCAACGCTTCCGTCTCCGGCGCCGATCATCCAATGCAAGTCAATGGTATTGGTAAATACGTTTGCATCCCAACTAACTAGTACGGTCATGTCCTCATTTGCTTGAGAATTGACACACACAGTTTCCATCGGGCCAGCGTTGCAAATTCCACCTGTTACGGCTTCAAATGTGCTGGTTACTTGTGTATTTGCCCAAATTGCATTGATGCTGTCAGTGTTGGTGATCAGTAAGAGCACTCCCCATTCGCTTCCAAAGTTGTCCGCGATTACGTCGTGGGTCGAGTTCTCAATCTCAACATAACTGCCATCAATTGGATTGACGTAGTAGACATGATAATTTTCAGAGTCGGCATGAGCGAGTTGGTAAAAACCAAATAAGCCTGCCATTGCGATTACGGTTACGGTTACTAAAACTAATGCTTTACGCATTTCAATTTCTCCTTGCTAATAGGTTAGTGTTTCTAATTTCAAAAAAAAGCTACCCCATGTCTTGTGAATGAATCACTCAATAGGCGGTGCACGTGGTTTATTCAAATTTTCTCCTTTGCTAATTGATAAGACAACTCTATATTCGAATTATCAAATACACGGTTGTCTTACCAATAGGGGAGAAAGTTGCTTACATTCATTCGGTTTTAAAGAGCGTCCTAATATTTTTAGGACCAATACTGCTTATAAAACAAATTGAATA
>JAGQLK010000177.1 GCA_020429485.1 Candidatus Dojkabacteria bacterium
AATCCCTCTACTCCATTATCAGAGCTATAGAACTCTATCTCTTTCTTACTTTTACGAGCAATAAAATTTACTAACGACGAAATAACCTTACGATAAGTAAAGTTATCATCAAATAAGACTATCTTATTAGTAGACATATTCTAGAACCTTTTATGCATAGCTTTAGATTAACATTATTTTCAAGAGAATTTAATATAAATATCATTAAAGTTTTACTCTTCCGATATTAACTACTAATGATGTATAATCCATGCAGTAGTATATATTAAGTATATTTATGTCAGAAATTCTTAATGAGTCAGAATACCACTGGATGTTTAGTACTAGACATGACAGATTGGTAACTCAAAACAGAAATAGATGGAATGTAATTCAAGCTTGGGATGAGCTTGAACTAACTGATCCTACTCAGCATACCCCTGATGACTTCTGCTATGTTGTCTTATCAGTAATGCCTGAGGTCGATAGAGAAATGGCAGCACTTGGGCATGCATTAGCTAATCCGGGTAGTCCATTGCAAGATAACTTTCGTACATTTTCACCTTCATATGCTGGGAATTATCGATTACTTTGTGCTTCTGTTATTGGACCTGGGAAAACAGATATGTTTGCGAGAACTGGTTACCTACTCGGTGTGCAATTCAGAAATGTTGTTGCTACTGGAAACTCTGACTTAGGTACACAGCTTAGCTCTCCTGATAAAGAATTGGAGTTTTACTATCAGTTCCATAACCGTATGCAAAACTTCCCTGTAGCCCCTAGAACCCTTGTGGATGCTACATATCCTGGAGTCTATAATGAATTGGTATTAACGAATTTTAATAATGCAAGAATTGCTGTAATAGGTTCGGTCACAACAGAACCTTTTGAGAGATTATACGAAGATGAGCAGTTTGTATTAAACTATTCATGGAAGAGAGATTTACCTGTAATTGAACTTATGTAGCTAGATAGTTCTGCCAGTTATTCAAAGTAACTTCATTTTCTATTTGCTTAGCAACTCTTTTAGTACTTCGATCTTTTATCTCTAATTCATCTATTATATTCCCAATCCCCATTGGATTAAATAGAACTCTCAGATAGTCGTATACCAATTCTCTATCTAGATTTAGTAATAGCTGTGTTGGTATATGAAGTTCTGGAATGCTATATGATTGGCCATACACTTCAGCCTGTTCAACAAATAATTGTAACTGACCGCTGTGGATATTAGCCAAAAATCCTAGCTCCAGTACCATGTCTTTATTATAAACTTGAGATGCAAAAGCAAACCATTTTACTACTCCTAGCATCCTACCCGAGTCTCGATGGGCACTATTTTGAGCTGGAACAGATAGATCTTGTTGGGACAGCATCCATTGTAGATGACAATGACTACCTATACCACCAAGGTTCTGTGTAATGCAAAGGGGGTCATATCTATTGTTGATCCCTACAACTAATGAATCATTTTGTGCTAAACGATTAACAAATCTTCCTATCACTCTATTACCAATACCTCTATTTTTGGATATGTCATCTCGATAAGAATGCCTAACGCCTTTGATCTGTTCTATACCATCTATTTCTGTATAAGGATAATCCATATTTAATGGTCTATCCGGACCTAATTGATAGTCATGTGGAGCAACCATATCTGAGATCGCGAACCGCATAAAAGTCAGCAAATCATGCCCCATCGGGTACGGAAGCTCTAATGCTTGCTTACTAAAATCTACAAAGTGATGTGGAAGTAAATAAAGAACATCGTCGATAGTCGCCAAAGCTTCTTCTAGTGTTCCTGGCATTATTAATCCAGATTCTCTCTTTACATATCTGGGATTATCTAATTGTGAACCGTATAAATCTACTTAGCTCACTAGATGAAATCCTGAAAATTATTTAATGTTAAATTGTTGTATATTCTTTGTGCGATTACTGGAGTTCTTGATACACCGTACAACTCAGCAACAGACCTCAAGCTATAATTATGATCCATAAAGACTTCATCAATTTCTACAAGTTCTGGATTCCCAGTATTAAAAAATTCTCTATGAATTTGTATTTCTGGCAGCACAAATTCCCGTCCATGGGCATAACCTTGGCCAATATTTATTACTGCATAGCCATCGCGAATTGCATTTAGAAACCAGAGATCTTTCAATATTTGCTCTGAAGGTTTGAGTTGATGTGCAAACACAATCCATTGAAGCATATTTAGAAGCGACGTTGTATCACCCATATCGAACTTTCCTGGATGTCTTGTTCTGTATTTTGATTCAAGCCATGCTAAATGACAGTGATGACCTATTGCTCCCACGTTCATGGCTTGACAGATAGCATCTCTCGAGTTATCCATTCCTATTGTAATTACTTCTTGTTCAGCTAATTGATCTACTAACACGTTAGCCATTGCTGCTATTGCATCTGTGTCTCCACTTATGTCTTCACCATAAGTATGTCCTATGTCATCTACATGGTTTACATCAAGTTGGGGATGT
>JAGQLK010000178.1 GCA_020429485.1 Candidatus Dojkabacteria bacterium
TTAAGAGTACTTCTTGGCTGTATGATTTAGAGATAATGAATAGATTCTTGCCACAAGAATTTTTGGATTCTAGAGAAATAGTTGAGCTCAAGGATGAATTACAATACCTTGGTTGCTGGGGGCAGTTCTTAAAGAGAGATGGGAATATAAGAGAAGACGATGCACAGGTATTTATCGAAAAGATTCAAAAAGCTGAAACATTTGACCAACTAGTTGAATGCTTTCCTCATAATATTTTTAAGTGCCAAGTTGAAATTGAGATTTTTAAAGAGTTTCTAGATATATAGACTATGGGAGTTACACCATCAAATTGGGAGATTGAAAGTAATGGTAGTATTACTGGACTGTTCGAGGGGAATGTAAATGTTAACGTTCTTCAAAGAACACCAATGGGTTTAGGTACAAAGACAAAGTATTACGTTGATGCTCAGATAAGAACAGAAGATGGTAGGGTAGTAGACATTGGTTTAGTTGAGCGACCACACAATCATTTATCAGATCCAGAGCAGATGAAAGCATATTGGCTAGCCCTTACACAAGCAGGTATTCCGACATATGGTTTGCTTATTGATGACGGATACTCCTTGTTTTATCCAGACTTTAGCATTCGACAAACTAGCTATGGAAAAGCACAAACTAGAGCGATAGCTGATCAACCTGATCTATATATCCCTAGGCATACTGATGGAATATTTAGGCAAATAATGACTGATGGAGGTCAAACGCTGCATGAATATGCAAGTGATATTGCTCATCGTGCTACAGAGTTTGGCATAGAATTACCACTTGATGATGCACTAGATCTTTTGATAGATGATATGGGTAACTGGACATTTTTTGTCTCAGACTTAGAGGATGGTTTAGTGCATGAACAGGTCGATGATGCACTCTTAGCTAGAAATGCTAGGGCTGTTAATAGATCAATCTTAAATCTTGAAGGGCATCTGTCGATATTGGATCAATTGCAAATAAGAAGAACAGAAGGGGTAGGGAAATTTCTTAAAAGAATTTTCTCCAGATCTAAGAGATCCTAATTTATAAACATTAACCAAGTGTGAACAATATTGTATTACAGACTAGCTTTTGGTATCATTCGCTGGTTAAATTTTGTATACAATATTATGGTATATGAGGTAGAGCAGGAGGGATTTGTAAACGCATCACAAGACGGCAGATTTGCTGAGATTGCTCAAGAAGTGTTAGTAAAGATACTAGGGTACAAATGGAAAAGGAAAGAAGGTTATTTTTATGGAGTGTCTCTGATTTTACTCAGATTCTTGAACTCTATGGGAATATTATACTAACAAGTGGCTTTAGAGAAGTAGAGGTGTGGCAAATAGAGAGCTGTATAGATAAAACAATGACTGAACCATTAGTTAGCTATAGAATGGTTCTAAGTGATCCATTTGAGAGTAATGGACAGAAAGACCAAATGCATATAGCGCACTTTGTGAACTATGCTGGCTATGATAGCGATGTACTAGATGATGCATTAGAAGAGTTCTTCAGTGATGAGCGTTTCCAAGCATTTGATGTTGATGTGTTTTAGAATTCTCTTTCCTGATCAGACGTTGGATTAAAGTAAAAAGCATTAATAGCTTGTTTTACTTCTGAGTGGCTGTACCCCAGATAGTCAAGGTGTATCTCAAGAAAACCATCTTCTGTTTCGCTTTCACTCCAGAATGCATCACCATCTAATGCTGAGTGAATGGTAGATAGCATTTCTTCATCGCCCACATCCTCATGTCCCGGAGTGCGGACATTTCTGAAACCCGCTGTTAAATCGGTCTGTTCCGATATTGTGAGATTGCAAAGGTCATTACCTACTTGTCTTGCTAAAGGGTCAATCCAGGCATTGCTATAATCTTGATGAAACCAGCAAAGATAGAGGTATTGAACTCGTGGATTACCTCTAGAGACATAAAAGCTTTTTAGAATAATGTCTATAGGTGTATAAAAGGGGGCTTGTTCATTTTCTATTTCTACCATATTAATTAACCAAGTTAATAGGGCTTCCAGCACTTATTGATAATAGATCTTCCATTATCTCTTTATCGAGCCTTTGAAACGCTTCTTTGGTATTGAAACCAATATGTGGTGTTGCTACAACATTATCTAGTCTTGTAAACTCAAGTATATCTTCTCTTGCGTCCATAATTGTTTCGTCGGCATTAAATACATCGATACCTGCACCAAGAATTTCATTGTTTTTTAGCTTAGTCAAGAGATAGTCTTGATCTAACAACAAGCCCCTACCTACATTGATTAGAACAGCATCTCTCTGTAATGAGTCAAGTAATTCTTTGTCGAAGCTTCCTTTAGAAGATTCGGTTAACGGATAGCATAGCACAACAATATCTGATTTTTGTACTTTCTCCTTTAACTCTTCTTTAGTTGTCTTAGAATTTGCATAATCTGTATGCATACCTATTGCATCTGCTATTCTAGTGATATTTTGTCCAATATT
>JAGQLK010000179.1 GCA_020429485.1 Candidatus Dojkabacteria bacterium
TGAAGATCAGTACAGGTAGCGTAAAAGCTAAGATTATGAATAATTTAATTTTTCCCATAATTTAGTTTAGAAAAGTAAGAAAAAAGTTGCAAGTCTTGATTGTATGCAGTAGCTCTATTTAAACCTAGATTCTAGATTAACTTATTAGAATAAAAGACATATAATAAATTATGAAAAAATTAAAAATAGTTATTCTCACACTAACATTCGTCACAATTTCTGTTGTAGGAATTGTATATGCTACGCAAGTACCAAGCTCAAATAGTATTAGTGGTGATTTTCAAGAAGGTACATTTGCAACTAAGTTATTCATGGATGGGCTACCTTTTGTCCCAGTTACCTACTTTACTAATATGGATTCTGACATCACTAAGGAAGAATTATTAAAAAGTCAGCTTATTTCATATGAAGAAAATATAGAGATTCTTCCAGAAGGAATTATCGCAGAGATAATTTCAGAGGAGGATATATATGCAGAATTAGCTGCAGGTAAGATTGCACTGCTCAGACCAAGTCAAGTTTCACCAAAAATGAAAACTTTGATTGTTGATGGCTTCTATTATTGGGATTATGAAGAAGGATATCCTCTGGTGAGCTATCAATTAAAGTTTACTTCTGATGTTGAAAAAGAGGATGAACATCATACATTTTTTGCTGGTGGTGAAATTATTCCAGCAAGGGCAGTTGATAGGCTCGGGCTGAATAAATATAACAATTACACTTATCTCTTCGATTATTATCGTGATGATATTGAGGATTCTGATATAGCAATAGCATTATTAGAAAATTCTATTCAAGGTAACCCAAGCCCTTGCACAGGATGTATGTCCTTTTTAGGTGATGAACAGGTAGCTGGTGGATTATCTGAAGTTGGCTTTGACTTTTTGAGTACAGCAGGTAACCATGCAGGAGATGCTGGACAAAGTGCTTATGCATCAACCATTTCTTTGTTAAATGATAAGGAAATTCAAACAACTGGCACTGGTGATACTGAAGACAATGTTATTAGTCCAACGGTAATGGAAGTTAATGGCGTTAGAGTAGGTATGATATCAGCTGATGATGTTGCATTCTATTATTGGAAGAAATTAAGTAATGAAGGTGTGTATGGAACAAATTGGTTTTCTATTTACAATTCAGGTGCTTATTCAATAGATGAGGAAAGAGTACAGCAAATTAATTCCATTAAAGAGGAAAATGAAATAGATTATCTGATTGTTTATATGAGTTGGGGTGTAGAATATACCAATTACCCGACAAATCATCAGCAGAACTTAGCAAAAGCAATACTTGATAACGGAGCGGATATAATTATTGGTAGTCATCCGCATTGGGTTCAAAGTATTGAGTTTTATGGTGACAAGCCAATTATTTATAGTCTGGGGAATTTTATTTTTGACCAGACACATACAACACCTACTAGAGAAGGTGCTACAGTAAAACTGCATTATTTGGATCAAGAGCTGAAATCGATAGAGATAATGCCTCATTTGATTTGCGGGTACCACCAAAATAATAATGATTTAACTCCAAAATTATTAGGCGGAGAACTTAGTTTAGATGAAATATATGATTATCCTGAAGCAAACGGTTGTGTATTTTGGCAAGCTAAGAAGCTAAAACCTGATCATCCTTCATACAGAGAGATTTTGGAGAGGATGTTTGAGTACACTTCTATTTCAGAATATGAATAGTGAAATCATGGGGTAAGTAGTCTTGGATTACCTTAACATTTTGGTATTTCTGTTCTAATTTCTTGACTATATATTTAGGACCAAAAGTGACAAAGACTTCATTCTCTGGATGTACTCCCGCCTTTAACATATTGAATCCAATTCCTTTTTGAGCAATATTGTACATTTTCTCGATAATCTCAAAGTATTTATTTTCGTAGTCATCTAATCTATGGCCAAATAACCCTGACGCAAAAGCATAATCAAATGTACCGTTTTGAAACTCATCAATAGGTTTATTAGAAAACTTTGCTTTAGGGTATTTCTGTTCTGCTTTTCGGAGTAGCTTTGTGTTAATGTCTATTCCTTCATAAGTGAATTCCTGGAATCGTAGCTGCAGATAATTATATAGATCTCCAACGCCGCAACCCACATCAAGTATGCTCGTTTTCTTCAAATCAGCTATATCACAGAGAATTTTAAATCTAATAAATTGGCTGTATTTATTATTCCAATTTACAATCCGTGAATCATTAATATCGTATTTGTCTACGTTATCATCAAAATGTTTATTAATGCTTTGTATGTCGCTTTGATCCAGTATCATTTGCTGTAGATAATCTAGATAATTTTATCATAGAGTATCTATTTGTCTAAGGTATAATGAGTTGATGAAAAAGAAAATTATATTCACTACAATCATTGTTTCGGCTGTCCTGGCGGGTTTGGTTTTATTGGCTAAAAATTTTAACAAGGAACTTATTACGCTGACTTCAACAACAGAAACGAACA
>JAGQLK010000017.1 GCA_020429485.1 Candidatus Dojkabacteria bacterium
TTATTTGATTTATAAGTCCTCATTGAACAGCCACCTCTCCATTAAGAATTTATTCTTTTGTAAAGTGATTATAACAAGAGTAACAGCTATTTGAAAACACTAGAACCACAATTCTACACTTCTCCATTCAGGTATGATTGTCTGAGTTTCTCTGGGAATTTTTCAATGGCATACCTGAGCATAGTTCTAGGCATCTTCTTGTAATGTAATCTTAAGAATTCCTCTTCAATATTTTGATCTTTCTTTCCAATCTCTCGGAGCATCCAGCCTACTGCTTTATGAATCAAGTCATGATCATTCTTGAGAAGTATTTCTGCTATAGCTAGTGCATCGTGATATTCTCTCTTATTTATATAGTACATTGTTGCAATCATGCTTATCCGCTGCTTCCAAATATCTTTACTATGTGCGAAATCATACAAGATTTTCTTATCTTGATCATATAAATAAGGGCCCAATATCTTATGCGCAGATGAATCGACCAGATCCCAGTTATCAACGCCTGAGATATTATCTAGATAAAAGTTTGCTAGCTGAGCTTTGTCAGAGTTTTTTGTATTATACTTATGCACTAGAATAAAGAGTGCAGTCAATCTATATTCATGTATCCTATCTAATAGCAGTTTTTTTAACTCATCTAGAGGTAAATCCCGAAACTTCTTTGCAACTATCCTCTGATTAGGCACTGTTACCCCAATAAATACGTCTCCAGCTCCATACTCTCCTTTTCCTGTTTTAAAAAATTTAGAGGATGCTTTAGCCTTTTCAGGTTGAATGTACTTTGCTAACTCTTTTCTAACTTCATCTGCTTTCATGGGTGCCTAAATCGTACTATTTATTATTAAATTGAAGTGTTATACTTCTTTCATATTAAGTATAAAATAATGAGCAATAAATACCCAACTGGAATAGCCAAGATTTTTCCTATTATCTTCATGCTTCTATTTATTTCCCCATTTGCGATGGGAATAATCTTATGGATATATAATTACGGTCCACAAAATATTATCGCATCCTACACTGATAGATTTGATATTAGTGGTGAAGTTATTGCTGTGAATTCTAGGTACTCAAACGACTCAACCAGCTTTGAGAAAATATCAATTAGAATGATCGATGAAAATGGTGAAAATGTATTTGCTAATTGTGATGACACAAGATGCATCAATGTACTTCAAGGAGATCAGCTAACACTTAACTGCTATCTTCAACAACATCGCCAAGGCCCAGAAGAACTAGAGTGTAGATTTGTTGGTGTAACTAACTAATTCGCAATTTGTCAGATATTGTCAAGAAAGTTATATGCTCCCTAGTATAAAATCGAGATATCGCCCTGTAGATAATCGATATATTAAGATATGAGTGAGAATACTTTCATAGCTCAGCTTTGGCAAGATTACGGTCCAAACTGGAGAATACTAGGCAGGTTTAGACCTGAGCATATTGCCGCCCATCAAGAAGCTATCCCGCTAGTTGAGCAACTAGATATGCTTACTGCTGCATCAGAGAATGCCTTAATATCTTTGAGAATAATACCACCAGAACTAATTGAGACAGCATTTGATGATGATGGAATATCGGATCCATCTAATTTAGGGCGAATTGCAGCGTATGGGATGCGAAGATGGCCAGTTTTTGGTGGATTAGAAACAGATGGGTCATTAGCACAGAGAGCCGCAAGCGTAGTTGATCAAAATGCACTAACCATGAGCGCTGCTTATAATTCTATTACTATTCTGTCTTCAACCGATACTGGCAGTGATGGAGTTGATACACTTGGAATAGCTCTGAGTCTCGGTAAACGCCAACTAGCCCAACTCAGTGCTACTATTCCTATTCTACAAGGGCAACAAGAAAACTTATTAAAGTTTGGGGGGAATGAACCACGTGAGAAATTACTACAAGGGTTATACTTATTGGCATCGGGAGCAATAGGCAAGATTGCCGCAGCAGCACCTTCATTATTAGCATTTAGAGAACAGCAAATAAGAACATATGTTACTGATTTTTGGCAAGACTTCGTTACGATAGAACCAGCAGAAGAGGATGGTGACTCAACAAATATTTTTGAGCAAATATCACATCTTTTGCAAGCTGATCTTAATGAAGTTAGAGCTGAACTCAGTGATATGAGCCCATTTATGGCTGGATTTGCGGCAGCAGCGAGCAGCGGTGCAGCGGGAGATAAAATGGTTGAATTAGATAGAGAAGTTTTTGATTTAGGAAGAAGAATAGGAACTATGGTTTTAGCCTCAGGCATTGAACGCATACTGGCTGAACAAGATCTAGAGATAGGACCTATTATCTACACAGCTTGTGATTACTTTCTCACCAAGAGTAATCGATACGATGCTACAAAAGCAAGAGCCCAAGATCAGATTATTCAATCAATGTCAGAGGCAGTTGCTCTTTACGCACAACTAATTACAAGACTCCCCCAACTTAGTGGTTTAGACTTAAGATCCGGACGCATACTGCTGGATATAGATGATGACAGAGAAGCATCCGAAGCAGTTGCAGCAATTACAGAATCCTTAACTCAACACATGCTAAGAACCAATACTCGCCTCACCCTCTCTGACGTATTCAACAACGCCCCTGATATAGAGGTACGCAATATCTGAAGATTTATTAGTTATATATTCACTTGTGTGGTACAATATCGCCATTATATAAAGCCCCATTTAACTATTAGTATAAAATCATGTCAGAAAGTGGTAATGCAATAACAAACTGGTGGGCTGCACAAAAAGAAGCCAGACAAACCCAAAGACAAAGAACTGAATACGAAGCGACTTTAACTCCCCAACTTGAAATTATTTCCGCTGGGACTACTACTTCAAATACAGTTCCTGACACTCTTAGAGATGTTGTTGGAAATGATGGTATTACATTACAAACTGCAATGGATGCTGTATTTGCTGAGGCTATAAGAACCTGGCAAATTTCATCAGGTGGCGGGGTGCCAGGTTCATTCATGGCAGAAGCCATAGCTGCAGTAGATAGAGAAGTACAAGCAGCTAACGCTTTGTTCCAAGCAGGCCCTCAAAGACAAAATAAAGAAGTGTCTGCACGATCTGTGACGCTTTCATCAAGAGTATTAGGTATAGGTACCAAACAAGCAGAAAGACTTCAGACAGCTATCAAAGATGAAAATGCCCATGCAAAAGCTGTAGCAGATTTAGAAGTAAAAGAAGGCGCTGATGCAAAAAATAACTACCTAAGAGGTATGTTTATCCTTGCTACAAGTAGAATGGTAGGTAGCGTACCTACTACGCATGAACAAGCATTTCAACTAAGAGAAGATAGAGCTAGAACACATATTGTCGATTTCTGGGCATGCCTAAATCAAGGATTTAACCCAAATGAAGGAGAGGAAGGAGCAGAATATGACTTTTTCCCAGCACTTGGACAAGACTTCGAATTGGCACTACAGGAAGTTATGGAAGGGATGGAACAACAATATGCACAATCTGAAACTGGCTTCGAGATAAGTGATCCATTTAGACTAGGCGTTATGTCTGCAGTTGGAGATTATAAGCTACCAGGCAGAAGACCATCTAAGTTTGACCAATCACTATATCGTATGGGTAAAAGAATGGGTAAGATAACAGTAATTAGAGCCGTAGTTGATTCACTGAGAGCAAATGGCGCACAGCAAATAGAAGGTACACTATCACAAGCTTTTAGATCATATCTAGGTGGTAACTCTGATGCAATGTACCAGGCAATAGATGGATTCCATGCGCAGATGTTTCAGTCAGTAGCAGGTATAGCCGATCAATTTGCTAACTTTGTAGTAGCCCTTCCTGAAATTAATGCTGACACATTCCACGAAGGTCCACTTGCATTAGATGTGCAGTCAGATGAAGGTGAAAGAATAACTGCTGAGCTTTCTACAGCTATGATGCAATTTATGTTAAGTGGTAATGGTCACTCAAGAGGAAGGACAAATATAACTCTAGCATCACTATTTGCAAATTGTCCTGATATTAATGTTTATGAGATAGGACAGCAACCTTACCAAGGTTATAGACAGCCTGCAGTAGCCCCACAAGCAGTTGATAGACCTGCGGTTGTGCCAGTACGACCTACAACAAGACCACAAGTAGCCCCAAGACCTGCATCTACAAGAGCACCTATACAAACAACTATAATTAGACAAAGGAGAGAGGATGAGGAAGGAGAATATTAATTTCTTCAATTACTAATACAAAATAGCTTATACTTATGTATAAGCTATTTTTTTATGAACTACGAAGTTGAGTCTAGAGGTCTTTTCCATACAAGGCAAGACTATACTGCCCTACTAGAATTTCTGCAGGCCAAT
Organism: Candidatus Dojkabacteria bacterium; assembly: GCA_020429485.1. Lineage (GTDB taxonomy): Bacteria > Patescibacteriota > Dojkabacteria > B142 > OLB20 > JAGQLK01. The sequence goes on from JAGQLK010000017.1 coordinate 4,331, forward strand.
GCAGAATTCAAAAAAGACATGCATAGATTTCAAATGGTATACGTTGAGAATTCAGATTTTAGCCCGGATCCAGATGCAGACGTTGATCTTAGAGTACGCATTCAAAATGGGAAATGTTTAGTTGTTGTTAAGCATGGTAATTGGCATTCAGGAGCTACACGTAAAGAATATGAGATAGAGATCCAAGAAGAAGACCTCGAAGAACAACTAAATATTTTTCACCTATTAGGTAAAGGATGGGGAATTTCTCTCTATACAGAAACAAAGTTTTTTGATTATCAAAACGCTGAGTTTGCACTAGTTCATTTGCATGATGATATCTATTATTGGGAAATAGAGAAATCTACAACTTCTAAATCCAACATAGCTGTACTTGAAAAAGACATATCAAAATTAGCTGCTGAAATGCACCTAGAAGTTATGACTTCAATGGAGATGCAAGATTATGTAGCCAGACTTACAGAAAGACCATTTTGGAGATTCCACTTTGAAAATGAGCCAATCAAAGATTGGCTCAAAAATCATAAAAAGTATATCGATCTAGCTCTTAAAGCTCAGTCCCAGTAATAGTAACCGTAATAATAGGGACCTAAAGCATTCTCTGTTACCACTTGTGCTTTACCTGGATTATTAATATCTACAATCCAAAGCTTATCTTCACTATTGTAGAACAACAAACCATTACTACCCCAGAAATAATTTGTTACCTTACCATCATTAGTTAATTTCACTTCATCTGTTGAAGTTGAGTTCAGATAAATATCTGTTCTACCATCCCTTGATGACATATAGCTTGCATATTTACCATCAGGGGATAAGCTAGCATAATCTTCGCTTGCAGACGAATCAGTTATTTGTGCTAATCCTGTTCCATCAATATTCATCAGCCATAAATCATAGGTGTTACTTCCATCGTCATACACTCTAAGCATTGCCTTAGTACTTGAATTATTGATTGCTACTGACCATGCGCTATTTTCATCCTCAAATAGATACACTGCATCTACACCTTTAGTAGCTACATTTACCCGGTAAATTCCGTTTGCACTTGATCCTGTATCATAATTGGAAATACTGAAAAGCATATACTTTCCGTTATCTGATAAATACAAACTTCCATAGTTATCGTCTCCAGTAACAAGATCTACTAGGTTATTACCATCTAAATCACTAATTACAATCTTCTCTGTTCCTAACCAATAACTTCCTGTAGTGTAAAATCTCTTTCCGGCCTCGTAATTAACACCACCTAGATAGCCATTATTCTCGCTATATTCAGTCTTAGTTACCTTTGTAACATTACCACCATTAACTGGCACAGAATAAAGCAAACCACTTACATCACCATATGTATTTTTAACACCATCTCTGGTTGAAGTGAAGTAAACAGTCTTTCCATCAGATGTTAGATACGGATCGTAATTATCTCCTTTGCTTCCTGTCAAAAGTACTTCATCAGACCCATCATAGTTAGATGAGTAAACATTTCTATTACCTGTTCTATTTGATGTGTAGACAATTCTTCCTTCTCTTACAATTCCATACTCCCCTACATCATTCAGTCCCTGTTTTATTCCTCTAAATAAGATATCGTTATCTAGATAGTCATCATGATCTGGTGTTGCAGTAATCTGGCTGACTTCAGAAATCACTATATCCTTGATAGTTACTACTCCATCTTCTTCTACGATTGGGTATTTACCTGCTTCAAACTTTATTCCATTAATAAATTCTCTTGATAGCCAATCAACGGGAGTAAAAGAAACATCTCCTGCTGGTATCAAACTAAACTCTCCTAGCTCATTAAGCCCTTCCTCTAGATCGACACTCAATGTGTAATCTACGTAACTAGGTGAAGAAATTACGAATTCATAACTGCCAAGAGCAATATTATCAGATGAAAATGTATAATCATCTTCAAGAGATATTTCTGCCCCATCAATTGAAATCACAAGATCTGTAAGTTCCAGCTCATCTTCAAATGTAAGCATACCAGAAACATTACCTACACCTGATGGGTTGAGTTGAATGTTGTAGATATTCTCTCCTCTTTTCAAACTTAACTCTGCAGAGAAGTTCTCATAATCCTCTAACTGAACCTTAATTGTATTTTTACCGTATTTTAGCCCTTCAATACTATAAAACCCACCACCATCTGTCATAACACATTCTTTCTGTAAACATATTTCAACATTTTCCAATGAAACACCTTGCTGACTAGTTACTTGTCCCTTTAGTGTTGATGGAAAGATATATGCATCAAGTTTCAAAATAGTGATGAGTAGTATTAGGGTAAGCAGAATTAACAAAGGCATCCCAAACAAAATAATCTTCATCTGCCAACTCAATCCTTTGAGTTTATCAATAATTGATTTAGATTCTGACTTTTTCATTTCAGATTTTGCCTCGACTGACTTTTCCTCGCTATCAACTTTTTCTTCTGTCTGTTCTGGCTCCACATCTTTTTGCTCTGGCATCTCTTTTGACTCAGAACTTTCAGCTTCTTCTTGCATAGCTTCATTACTATCCATCTCTTTTATCTCCTCTGATGGCATATTCTCTTTTTTTTCTTCCATTGAAATAAAATACAAAAATAATCTAGTTTCAGTATAGTCTTTATCTAATAAGACGACAATCTGATTTGTCATGTTAAACCATGAATATCCCTTAATTGTCACACTCATTATCGGAAAAAGGTTATAATCAACACTATGAAATGGGGTACTACTTATAGTCAAAAATATGCAAAAGATTTAGGTTTGGATTGGAAGCAAGCATTCAAATCCATCTTCGATTCGATCAAGTTTGAGACAGTCAGGCTATGTGCTTACTGGGATGAAATTGAAGCAAGTAAGGACTCCTTTTCTTTCGCAAATCTTGATTGGTTAATCGAAGAAAGTACTAGTCGCGGTATAGAAGTAACACTATCCCTTGGAAGGAAAGTACCTAGATGGCCAGAATACCATGAGCCTAGCTGGGTTAAAGCTAATGATTATAGTTTCTTAGAAAAAAGACTTCTCAACTACATAGATAAGACTGTATCACGCTATAATAATCACTCAATTATAACTAGGTGGCAAATAGAGAACGAACCTTTTTGGAGCTTTGGGAATTCAGATTATCCTATTCAAGAAGATACTGTACACAAAGAGTACGAGTTGGTAAAAGGACTTGATAACAGAGAAATAGTATGTACCGATACAGGTACATGGAGCAGTTGGCGCAAGGCAGCAAAGTATGGTGATCAAATAGGTGTTAACATATATCCGATTGTCTATAAACAATCCAAGTATTTTAGGCAACCAGAATATAGCTTGGTCTATAGATTAAAGAAATTACTTATTAGCAAGCCTATACTCATATCTGAATTGCAAGCTGAGCCATGGGGGCCAGGCAAAGTTCAAGATCTTGATGAAGCAGAATGGCAAAACTCCATTTCAATAGACAAACTGAATAGAAATATTTTATTAGCAAAAAGAACTGGGATTGATGAAGCATGGTTATGGGGCTGCGAATGGTGGGAGTTTTTGAAACAGAATGGGAATACAACAATTTTTAATCATATTAAAGAAATAATAAATGGGTAAAGGTAAAATAAAAAGATTTGAAGAATTTACTTCTTTTGAAAACACAATTGAATATTCAGATCCAAGTGCCAAGCAGAAACTGTTGGAACTAGTTGAGGGCTGGAAATCTATCATAATCGAACTTGGTGCGGGCAAGGCTGATTTATCAGTAGAACTGGCTAAAAGAAACCCAGAGAAGTTATATATCGCTATTGATATTCAAGGTGAACGATTATGGAAGGGTGCGAAAGATTCTAGTGAAAATAATTTGGATAATATTTTTTTTCTAAGGATCTACATAGAGGACTTAACTGAGTATTTTTCTGAAAAATCTATAGACGAAATCTGGATTACTTTCCCAGATCCATATCCCAAAGATAGACATGCAAAAAGAAGGCTGTCCTCTCCTCGATTTCTTGATATGTACAAGACGTTACTAAAGGATGATGGATTTATTCACTTCAAGACTGATGATATTGACCTATTTGAATATACTTTAGAAACAGCTAAAGCAAATAGTGCAAATATTGTTAACTTACACAAAAATATTTATACAGATGTAGTTGATAACCCTGATTTATATGTCAAAACTGACTTTGAGAAAAAACATTTAGCAAAGGGTAAGGATATTCAATATGTATGTTTCGCTCTATCTTGAGTTGCCGTTACAATATCCGATATGTATACCTATATTTCTAGAATAATCTGATTCTGTTTCATCAATGAATTCATGCGGATTCATAACTATTTTACTAACAGGCATTGTTCGTCTCATTCTCTGTAGAAAAACTAGTCGCGGATGAGTATGAATATGTCCATGAGCAAAGTCAGCCTCGAATAACTCTTGCGCATATCCATGAATTACATTGAAAAGAGCAGGATCAGTGCTCAGCGCATCAAACAATCTAACAGTGCTATTTACCTTTTTCTTGAACCTACTCTGTTTTCCAGTCGTTGTCTCAACAATTCCAGATAGCTTCCAATATGGGATAGCATTTCCAGATCCATCGTCATACCAATAAGTATCAAAGATGAAATGATCAGGCGCTATTGGTAATCTATGGTCTGCTCTTTGTAAATCCTGTACTAGTGCATGTGATTCCATTGGATCAGTAACTATAGTCATTCGTGTATCTCCGATTATTTGCTCCGAACCAGCAGTAGCAAGATCTACGCCTAAGTGATTTTGTAATATAAATTCTGGTGTAATATCCATTAGAGGTATTCCATGTTGCCTAGTCATATAGCCATCCATCATAGCTCGATAATCACTTACCACTGGTGTGTAATACAAATATCGTCCAATAGTCCAATCCAAACACATTTGTGCATACATGTTACATTCGAGTAACTTACGTTTTACCTGTATGGGATCTTGATTAGTATATATGTATTGGGATAGACCTCTGTCATCAATCACTTTCTGATACAGCGCAGGATTTAAATGCCTCTGTCTTCCATCAAAGGTTATTGGTTGTAGGGCTGCATTACTAGCTATTGTTTCTAATTCAACAACTGCTTCTATTGATTGTGGACCTATGAGCCTCTCCATTGCTTAATATATATCTCGATAATTAGATACTTATTATATCATAAATATATAGATATAGCTACGTATTAGATTGCTAGGAGGCCATACTCAGATTCAAGCCATAAGTTGTAGACAACAATGAATCAAAAATCAATTCCAAATCAATACCAGGCACCCAAAACATAGGTGCCTAGGCATTTCAAACTAAATTAAATTCCACATACACTCGCTAAACCTATACATATTGAGCCGTTAGTCTCTCTCTTGATTACAGTATCATTACTAGATGTTCCTTCATTGCCAGATCTAAATCTTATAGATGTAGGGCTGTTTGCATCGTAGATAACAATATTCTTACCGCCCTGGTAATCAGATGATACCCTACCCCAGTTTCCTCCAACGCCTGCTTTGATATCTCCATCACTATCAATAGTGAAATTCTGCTGGAAGTCTGTACCCCCAGGAGTTTGTGCCAGAAAGTTACGAAGTTCACCGTTATACATCATCAAAAGCTGTGCTCTCTTGGTGCTATCAGGAACTACCCATTGGCTACCATTAAACCATGTATTGTATCCCCAGTTAGCTAGCTGTCCCTGACCATCTGAAATATATGCAGTTCCAAGCTTAAAGGCGCCATCCTCTTGGATCTCCAGATCTACTTCAGGATCATTAACGCCTAAGCCAAGTTTGCCACTTAAGAAATATATATTCCCATTAAGTTCTTCCCAAAGAGTCGTATCTGCTAATACTCTACCTGGTGTTATAACCAGTGAACCTAAAATAGATAAGAACAGCAGCGTCACTAATGCAATTCTCTTCATCGAAAAATAATAAAAAATAAAATATAGGAGCATTGATAACTACAAGATAGAGTACAAATCTTAAATATTTCTTAACTTTGGAAAAAATCTAATAATTCTTATAAAAATAGCTTCAAATCAATATTTTGCTTGAACGAATGCACCGCTATCTTTATAATTTAAACTAATGGCACTTAGTAATAACAACTACAACCAAGCAGTACTCGATAAAGTAAATCGCCCGCACAAAAAGAGATCAACAAATAGCAAATCAACAGCTATCTTTATCGTAGTGATATTAGTGATTTTTATCTTTGTTATAGGATTAGCTTTTAGCGGCAAGAAGGATAATAACTCTGATTCAGAAATCTCTGTTTCGCCTACACCAGTAGTAACTCCTACAGTAGAACCAACATCAGAAGCAAGTAACCGAGCTGATGATATTGTGATTCTTGATATTACAGGTGATACAGATGCAGAAGCTATCGCAAACAATATCTATTATGTCACCCAAAATGGAGAGGATAAGTTGTTCTATTTGGTTCCTATACTAGATGATGAAGATAATGTCACCTACGAAGGGTATATCACTACAGGTAATTATTCTTTTGAAAGCCAAGAATATGCAGACCTAAATAATCCAATACGAATTGCAAGTATACCAACAACATTGACTTATATTGTTGATTTTAAGATAACTAGCGATAATTCTGAAATCTATATTTCTGTAGTAGAAAGAATATCAGAATTCATAGAAAAGAATGTTCTCTATAAAATAGATTTACAATCTAAGAATAGTACTGAGGTCTGGTCAAGGATATTGCATGACGAGTCTTATGAAGACCTTTACGGTTCAATTACTATTAACGGTACTATCGATAAATGGATAGAGGCAACAATGCTTGAATGCTTTGGTTGTGATGGAGACGTAGATTCTGGTGTACTAATCATAAATATCAACAACGGCAATGACTTATTATTAGGAGATGCTACTGATCTAACTTTCGATACAGAGTCTTCAACTATAGAATACACAGTCGCAGGTGCAAGAAAAACCTCTACTCTTCCTTGAGTCCAGAATTAAAACCAGCCAATACAAACATACTCATAGCCAACATTTCTAGCCCTTCTTCAAAACCTACAAAATATAGATAGCTATTATTTCCATAGCTACTAGCTCCTGCTAGTTCAAGTATTATCACTAATACAAACATAAGTGATCCTGCCAGATAACTGTACTTTGCATATTTATTGCGTTCAGTGATAAAGTTCCAGATGAAAATAGCAAATACACTAAAGATAATAATACTTAAAGGGAAAATCCATGATAAGTTTGCTAAATCAGCCAACGTACCTTCATGCAAAGATGACTTAACCAAGGTATTTAAATACTCATGTATCTCTAAATATTCATCAAGCATGAAAGCAAAAAAGATAGCCGCGATAGTAGTAATCTTTATACGCTCAGTCATTTTTACACCCGTAGAAAGTTTATTGATATGCAAGTAGCCAGCTAGAAATGCAAGTACAATAGTATAAACAGATCCTAGTGTAATTTGCTCGTCGAGATAGAATATACTTTGTTCTTTTCCAAGCACTTTCCACCAATGTAGTCCAAAATGAAGTACAACTATTAATAAAGCTATGCTTATAAAAATTGTTATAGTTTTTTTGCCATGCATGATTTAAATAAGTATGCTCACTTATTATAACAACCAATTAATTTTTTATTAATCTATCTGCCTAAAAGTTTCTTTGCTACAGCATGCACTAATAGTCTTACTTTCTCTACTACAGCATAGTATGCAGGGAAAACTAAGAGGACAAGTATAGAGCTTGAAATCAATCCGAAAATAATCGAATATGATAACCCTTCCCAGAATGGATCTGAAATAGCTAATGGGAATAAGCCTGCTATTGTAGTTGTTGAAGTTGTTAAGATCGGTCTAAATCTAATTCTTACTGCTTGTGCAGCTGAATCAGCAATTCCCTTACCTTCTTTTCTTGCATGATTAATGAAGTCTAGTAACATAATCGAATTATTTACTACGATTCCAACCAAACCTATTAATCCAAGCATAACGAAGAAACTGATTGCATTATCAGTTAAAAATAATCCTGGGAATAATCCTGGGAATGCTAATGGTACAGCAGAGAATACTAATGCTGGTTGCAGATATGAGTCATACAAGAA
>JAGQLK010000180.1 GCA_020429485.1 Candidatus Dojkabacteria bacterium
TGACAAAATATTTACAGACGATCTAAAAAACAGAAAGCCAATTAGTTAGTATTTTTTATATTCATAAATATGCCAATACAAGCTATTAATCCAGCAACAGGAGAAATGTTGCAGTCATACAATGAGCTTACAGATAAGGAATTAGAGCAGAAACTTCAGCTAGCTCACTCAACTTTTTTAAAGTGGAAAGAGACTTCATTTGCAGAAAGAAAAGAGAAGATGCTCAAAGTAGCTGAATTATTAAAAGCAAGAAGTAGCGAGTACGGTGAACTAATGACAACAGAAATGGGAAAGCCATTTACACAAGCAAAAGCTGAAGCAGAAAAATGTGCTTGGAATGCTGAATATTTCGCAGAAAATTCTGAAGAGTTTCTAGCAGAGGAAATAATAAAAACAGATGCAAGTGAGAGCTACGTAAGATTTGATCCATTAGGGATTATATTATTAGTAATGCCTTGGAATTATGCATTTTGGCAAGTTATTAGGCAGGCTGTGCCGTCTATTATGGCAGGCAACACAATAGTCCTAAAGCATGCGTCAAATGTACCAGGAAGTGCATTAGCGATTGAAAAGTTATTTAGAGATGCTGGATTCCCAGAAGGTGTATTTCAGACATTACTTATTGGTTCAAGCAAGGTCCAGCAAGTATTAGAGGACTTTAATGTTAAAGGTGTGAGCTTGACTGGAAGCGATTATGCGGGAAGTAAGGTTGGTGAAGTAGCTGGTAGAAACCTCAAAAAAATGGTTCTAGAGTTAGGAGGAAATGATCCATTTATTATATTGGAAGATGGTGAAGTAGAAATAGCATGTGAAGTAGCAACAACCGCAAGACTTCAAAACAATGGTCAAAGTTGTATTGCAGCAAAGAGATTCATAGTGGTTGAATCAAAATATGATGAATTTTTGGAAAAATATGTAGCTTTTTATAAGAAACAGGTTATTGGTGATCCGATGGATCCTAAGACAACAATAGGTCCGTTAGTTTCAGAAAAGTCATTAGAAGAAATATTAGATCAGATCGATAGGACTGTAAAAGCGGGTGCAAAAGTTGCAATCGGTGGAAAAAGATACGGTGATAAAGGGAGCTTTTTAGAACCAACAATTTTAGTTGATGTTGAGCCAGGTATGCCTAGTTTTGTAGAAGAAGTATTCGGACCAGTAGCTTCAGTAATCAAGGCCAAAGATGAGGCAGAGGCGATAGCATACGCAAATGACACTGTATTTGGGTTAGGTGCATCACTGTGGACAAATGATTTGGAAAGAGCAAAAAGAATTATTCCACAAATAAATGCTGGATGTGTTTTTGTTAATGGTATGGTCAAATCTGATCCAAGATTACCATTTGGAGGAATTAATAGAGGTGGGCTTGGAAGAGAAATGTCTCAATATGGAATTAAAGAATTTGTAAATATAAAGACAGTCTGGATAAAATAGAGTAGATGAAAAATATAAACCTGCCCACAACTTTAGTTATATTTGGTGCTACCGGAGACCTTACGCGTCGAAAGCTTCTCCCAGCTCTGTATAACTTAGATCAACAAAGTATGCTTCCTGAGCAAATCAGAATAATTGCATTTGCTAGGAAAGAGCTTGATCAAAAGCAATACAAACAGTATATCGAGAGTCATGTAGCAGATCTTTATCCCAACTTGATAGAAGACACCACTTGGAATAAATTTTTTGAAAAAATCGATTACATATCTGGTGATTTTGCTGATGATAAATCATATCAGATCCTGAGTAAAAAATTAGATGAGGTAGATATGCACATAGGAGTTTGCACCCATAAACTATTCTATCTAGCTGTGAGTCCAGACTTATATGAAAACGTTTTGCAAGGCATTGTTCATACGGAACTAAATGCCTTCTGCAAAAATATTAATGACACAAGAGTTATCTTAGAAAAGCCTTTTGGCAAAGACTATGCATCCTTTGAGAAGCTAAATAAACAGATCACTGATATCTTTGACGAGAAACAAATATACAGGATTGATCATTTTCTTGGTAAAGAGACTGTTCAGAATCTACTGTACTTCAGAGCTGCCAATCCAATCTTTAGTAATGACTGGAACAAACATAAGATAAGCAAGGTATATGTTAGAGCGTATGAATCTATTGGTATAGAAAAGAGAGCAGATTATTATGACAAATATGGGCAACTTAGAGACATGGTTCAGAGTCATTTACTGCAGCTTTTGGCACTTGTTTTAATGGATATGCCATCATCTCTTGATGATATGGAGGGGATAAATCAACGTAAGGCAGAAGTGCTCGAAAAGTTGACTATATCCGATAAAAGTAAAATAGTACGCGGTCAATACATGGAAGGGGTAGTAGATGCTATAGCTGTGGGAGGTTATAGAGAAGAGGATGGTATTGATCTATCTTCAAATACAGAAACATTTGTAAAGGTTAGCGCAAA
>JAGQLK010000181.1 GCA_020429485.1 Candidatus Dojkabacteria bacterium
ATAAATTTGAGAAAACTCCAACAATTAGCCAAGCAATCGTAGAATTAAAAAACGCCATCTTCAAAGCAAGAAATCAAATAAAATCCCTTCAGACTGAAACTGGTAATGACGAACTTGATACCACTGTCAGCGCAGGAATTGTCTGTGCCAGTCCCGATGGTAAAAATAGATTTTTGGTAGTTGCTCATGTGGGTGACAGTAGAATATATAAGTATAATCCTGAAACTGCAGTCCTTATACAATTAACCAAAGACCATAGCTTAGTTGGAGCTCTTCTTGCCGCAGGCGTAATTACAATTCAGGAAGCTCATCAACATCCCCATAGAAATCAAATTTACAAATCCGTTGGTAGTCTTAACGCTCCAAAAGATATAGATATTTTAGTTATACCACTGCAAGCAGGCGATATTTATTTTGCAATGTCTGACGGTATTCCTGATAATATATCCCCATCAGGATTACCTGTAGCGATAACGGAAGAGTATCAAAAGAGCTATGACAGATCTTCCAAAAGAAGTAATTTAAGAATGCTAGCAAAAGCTCTTATTCAGAGAGCTCAAAACATAATGTCAACCTTATCACAACATTCAAAATATGATGATGCATGCGTTGCTATTTTAAAAGCACCAGATTAAATTTTTGAGCAAAATGATCTAAACTCTTTCTTGCAAACCTATAACCAATTGATCTACACATTTAAAAAAAATGACCCATTACACCACTTGCAACTAAAGTTCTATATTTATCTTCGTTATAAACTACTTCCCAATCAGCAATTGAAAACTCTTTTTGCATCATTTTCCCTTCGTACTAGCAAATTGTTGACTATTTATATGAAATATATCAGAGAATACCAATTATTTAATACAACAATAAAAAAATTAATTGGATTTGTTTTAGCTAATAAAAATACTTTAGAAAAAGTAATGGTAATTGAAGTTGATAACTACACACATAACAAATAGTAGAATACTTAGAGATACTAAAGTATTTGTTATGCAAGCTACGCAGCAACCTAACAGTGATACCAAAATATTCTAGAACAATCGAATAGGCGAAAAGGCATACACGGGGCGATAATAAGCTACACCCTTTTTAGCAGTAGTAATTTTTACCTGATTGCCCCAATGCCCGGGAGCACATCCATTCTGTCCCCGTACTTTCATAAAATACGTCGTATTAGGCTGTAATTCATCAATGGTAAATACAAGAGCTCCAGAGGAGTATCCCTGATTTGTAAAGACACTATGTTGAAATGCATTATCGTACTGACTATATGAAACTAAATAATTGGGAGCAGGAGTATTTACAGGTGAAAAATAAAGTATGGCACGATCCGAAGCAACATCAACTTGAAATAAATCTGGGACTCCTACAGGAGTAGAATCACTGCAACTTGGTGTATTAACATTCGAAATTGAGCTAGTGAACCCAGAACTAGAATTATTACCACTTGAAACCTCAATCTCCTCATCAGAACCTTGCTCAACTAGAGGATCTCCCTCAAGCTTAGATATGCTTACAGAAGCACTATCGTTATACGTGTAGTAATTACCAGCAATAATAATTTGGTTGTTTGAAAGCAAGGAAATTGATTTGACAGCATAATCAACACCTGTGCCGGGATCAAAAACAGTATCTAGTGTTCCATCGGCTTGCAATCGTGCAATTCCGTTTCGAGTAACCAAATTATATTCTCGAAACTGTCCTCCAATTAGAATTTGATCTGTATCTAAAACCTTGAGAGCTTCTATAGAAACCGTATTGCTCCAATATCCTGGATCTGTGGCAACCCCACCTGGATTAAATGAAGAATCAAGCGTACCGGTATCAGCTAATAATCTACCGATTTGAATATCTTCTACACCAGAATCATTATAAAAAAGTCCAACAAAGATAATGTTGTTGGTGGACTGCAAAGCAAGTGAATATACTGGAAATTCAATGCTACTACCAACAATAAAACTTGTATCGAGTGAACCATCGGACTCGATTCGGGCAAGATATTGTCTAGACTGAGCATTAAATGTAGTAAAATTTCCACCAATCACAATTTTCCCATCTGGTTGTTCGAGCAGTGCCTTCACACTTTCGTTAGGCCCAGTTGCAACATCAAAAGCTGTATCTACGCTTCCATCTTGATTGAGTAAAACTATGTTATTTGCAGAAATGCTATTAAATGATGAAAATTGCCCCGCGACAAGTATCTTTCCTGACTGTAATACCACAACATCATAAATAATGCCATTTGAACTCAGCCCAGGATCAAAACTTGAATCCAAACTACCATCTGCATTTAAGCGAGCAATGTCAATAATTGAGTCACCATCAAATGAGTCAAAA
>JAGQLK010000182.1 GCA_020429485.1 Candidatus Dojkabacteria bacterium
TTTTGTATCATAAATGTAACACAAGATTTGTGTTGCACTTTATGACCTTCCTTAAACTGCTGGAGCAATATTGATATTAATCAAAAGAGCTACCTTAGCTCAATTGGTAGAGCAACGGTATCGTAAAAGTTAGCTGGAATAGCTCATCAGGTAGAGCATCGGTTTCGTAAACCGAAGGTAGTGAGTTCGAGTCTCACTTCCAGCTTAACTGTTTGAGTTCCTGCCTGCCGGCAGGCAGGCGATTCTCATAGGTAGCTCAGTTGCAAACTAACTTAAGAATATTAGCAATGTATAAACCAGTATATAAACTCACAAATAAACTCGTTACAGATCTTATTAAGCTTGAGCTCGAAAAGAATAATATAGAGAATATCGAGACCAACACTCGTATAAAAAATAAACTACACAAAAGCTCCAAAGCATTATCAATATTCCATCTAGCACATATGATCGGAGTTTCTTTAACCTTGAAAGATGCTGAGAAAGCAGCTGACGGGAAAAAGCTGGATACACAGGATATGAGAGGTATCGTGCTTAATAATTATAGAAACGCACTTGAATATATTCGATCAAATGTAGCTAGCTCATATGCAGAAATAGATCTAAATATGTTAATCCATATGAATAGACTTCTATTAACTGGATGGAAAGAAGAATGGGAAGCAAAACTAAGAACCGATGGAAGCAACTTTGATGAAACACTAGACAATTTTGGTAGCGTTGTTGATACTAATTTCAATACTACTTATTTACAAGACGAAGTACTTCAAGCTCTAGATTGGTTCAAATCAAGCTACCTACATGTACCTGACTTAGTTAGAATATTTGCTTTAACATATAAGCTACTTAGGTTAGCTCCATTTACATATTTAAATAAGCTAACAATCCTCACTATTACCGACTTCTTATTATTTAAGAATGGCTATGTGGATAAGGCTCATATGTCTATCATAAGAAATTTTGATATCTACGAACAGGAATATCTAGAAGCCTTTAGTTATGCCACAGAAAATAACGATGATATTACGCTTTGGATGGAGAGACTAGTAAATAATCTTATCAATGATTTTAAAGATATAACTGATAATGTTCACAAACAAATTGCAGATGATGAGAAAGCAAACAAGCAACCTTTCTTAGATCTCAACAAAAGACAATTAAAGATACTTAGGTATCTACAGACTATTCCTACAGTCAAAAGAGAAGACTATGTACAGATGATGGATGTATCTACAATGACTGCTTTTCGAGATTTAAGTGAGCTTGTAGACAAAAAGCTAATTAGAGTCGATGGGAAGGGTAGAGCGACAAAATACATGCTTTATAATAGATAATCACTTATGAAAATATCAGACAGAGTATATGGAGAATTTATCATAGATAGTCCCATTATTTCTGGGATCATAGAGTTGCCTACATTTGAGCGACTTAAAGATATTTCTCAGGCTGGAGTTCCTACAGAATATAATTCACTACCATCATATAGCAGGTATGAACACAGCATTGGAGTATACATACTACTCAATAAACTCGGAGCATCATTAGAAGAACAGATAGCAGGCTTGCTTCATGACATAGCACATTTGGTTTTCTCTCATGTTGCGGAGTGGGTTTTTGCTGAAAACAATGAATTCTCAGAGAGCTCAAATGAAGATTTAACTGATAAATTTATAGATGGTACTGATATTGGTGATTATTTAGAAGCCAATAATATCAGTAAAGAAACTATAATTGATTTCAAGAAATTTTCTTTGCTAGAGCAACCTATGCCTTTCTTATGTGCAGACCGGGTAGATTATGCTTTTAGAGATGGTAAATATTGGAATGTTTATAGCGAATTACCTAATGAATTGGTAACTGATCTAAAGTCACATTCAGGACATATGGCATTTCAAGATAGACATTATGCAAGGCGTTTTGCGGATATCTTTTTGACCTTGCAAAACGATTACTGGGGTGGATATGATGCAGTTTTTAGGTACTATCATTTCTCCGAGTTACTAAAATTACTGCTAAAGAAAGGTATACTTACCCGAAGCAACTTTTTCAAAGGAGAATCATCAGTGCTGAGAAAAATTAAAGCATGCAAGGACTCCGATGTAATCAATTATACTAAAGTTCTAAAAGAGAAAGATCTAACTAAATACAAAGGAACTTACAAGCAAAATATCAAAAAGAAATTTAGATACGTTGACCCAGAAATAATATTAGAAAATAAACTTGTGCCTCTTTCAGAAATTGATAATGATTTTTTAGAAAAGGTAAATTATTACAAGGCTGAAAATGAGAAGGGGATTGATATTTAGTTTATTGAATTATCTTGCGTATATTTTCAACTGTAGT
>JAGQLK010000183.1 GCA_020429485.1 Candidatus Dojkabacteria bacterium
TCTAGAATCTCCTTCTTGAATAATTTCTCCACCAGAACAATTTTCTACAATCTGGTCTATAGTACTAACATCAGGACAAACCAATATTTGATCGCTAGAATATCCGCTTGGTATTGGTATGTATAAAACAGGAGTTGAAATTACTCCTGGTGCACCTTCTAAACCATTAATTAACCCCTTACCATTTGCTACATCAGATAAAGAGATAACACCAGACCAATCTAACTCACCTATGAATTCAAAATCAACATCGACTTCACCTGAAATAATTCCATTATTGCCAACCACAACAGTATTATCTCCAAATTGTAAATTACTAGAAGGATCAATATTTAAATTATTCAACAATCTAACATTCAAATCTGTGATTAGATTATCAACAACACTACCTCCATAAATAATATATACATAGCCTGCAGCATTGACACCATTTGGATCACCGCCTAATGCTGGTATCATCATATCTTCTATTCCATCACCATTGAGATCATCAAATCTAATTCCATGATATCCTAATTGATCTGAAGTCACAGCTCCATCTATTCGATAAGAGTAATTATTCGAGTCAGCAATATCTAAGGTATTACCAGTTCCCATAAGCCCGCTAAAGATATCGTTATTAACCAAGTATACTGATCCAGATGCAGATCTTGAGTTATTTCCAGCTAATGCATGTACTATAATATCGTCATAATTATCATAATCGTAATCACCAACATAAGTAGAAGCGAAACCTAATCCATCACCTGCAACAGCACCATCTATTCTGACATGATAATTTGAGGTATCTGATAATAATACTATGTTACCTGTTCCAGAATTAGGAACTAGATCATCATAGATAATATATAAAGAACCAGAATTACCTCGACTATTATGATCTGTTAGATCAGCATTAAGTAATAAGTCTGTACTATTATTCCCATTGAAATCACCATTAGAAATTGCGCCATAGCCTAGATTGTCTCCACCATTAGCTCCATCATAACGAACATTAAAATTGCTTGTTACCGACAAGTCAGCAGTATTTCCTGTACCAACAAAAGACTTAAGAAGGGTATTGAAGAAAATATATACTGATCCTGCTTGCCCACCTGTATAATCAGTCTGTTTTGCTGAAACCATCAGATCGATTTCATTATCGTTATCAATATCACCTTTGACAAGGCTTCTACCAAAGTTATCACCACCAACAGCTCCATCTATCCTCAAATTATAGTTTGTGCTTGTCGCTAATGAGATTACATCACCTGTACCGGGATAATTAGCAGCTAATACTGCTTCACCAATAATGTAAACTGATCCAGAATTCGCTCTAGAATTATAATCTGCTAAATATGTACCTAATACTAAATCTGTACCACTTCCACCAATAAAATCACCTGCAGAAATAGTATCAACACCAGCTGGTAACTCTTCGTTTGCTGCACCTCCATCAATACGAATGCTATAATTTGCACTATCTCCCAAGTGAAAAGTATTACCTGTACCAGAGTAGGAATTTATTTTGTCATTATCTATTATAAAAACAGATCCTGCATTAGCGCCTGAATAAGCAGTACCTCCCTCACCTGCAATAATATCTAATTTAGTATCTCCATTTATATCTGCAACTTGAAGACTTCCCCAACCTAACCCTCTAAAATTACCATTTGTCGGATTTTCATCCCCATCAATTCGTACATTCCAATTATTAGGATCTGAAAGGTTTAGTTCAGTTCCAGGAGAAGTAACAGTATGAATATCATCATAGATAATATAAATCGAGCCCGAATTAACCCAGGTGTTATAGTCAGTTCTAGGCGCGGCTATTATAAGATCTGGTTTACCATTGTTATTTATATCCGCAATTTGCAGACCAGCATATCCAAGTACATCAGTATCACCAACACCATTTATTCTCAAATCAAAGTTAGTAGAATCTAACAGATCCACATTTGTGCCTGCAGATACATGCACAAGAAATAAGAAAGTCGCTGAGAATAGAATTATGAAGAATATTGAATATTTTATCTTTAGAGCAATTTTCAATTTAATATGCTAAAAATTTTTTGTGACTCAATTAATTAAACATCAAAGTCACTAAATGGAAAACCAATCCTATGAAGCCCCAGATTGGTACTGCTAACCAACTTGAATACTTTCTGATGTCACCTCTATGATATGTCCAAAGTCGCTGTCCAACGATCATATGATAGCTATACCCGATAACCCATTCTAGAATAGTACCCAATATAGCAAACAAGAAGAAATAGAAAATAATATCCATACCAGCTCTACCAATTAGCAAGAAAAAACCTAATGCTGG
>JAGQLK010000184.1 GCA_020429485.1 Candidatus Dojkabacteria bacterium
CAAATTGTAAATAAGAAGATAAAGGCTCATCTTGAGGTTGAAAAGAAAACTATGCCAAAAGCTAAGGCAGAAGAAATTGGAGCTGAAAAGGAATTCGGAAAAAAGTATGGAGATCTAGTAGATGTATACTTTATTAAAGATGAAGAGGGCGAAGTTTTTTCTAAAGAATTTTGCGGAGGGCCACATGTGTCAAATACTTCTGAAATAGAAGAACTTGGTGAATTTAAAATTACGAAAGAGCAAAGTAGCGGTGCTGGCATCAGGAGAATTAAAGCAACATTAGTTAAATAAAAAATGAATAAACAGGAATTACTAAAACAGATATCTGCAGCTGGGCTCGAGTACTTACTTGAACACCCTTTATCAGAATTTACTACCTGGAAAGTTGGTGGTCCAGCTGAAATTCTTGTCAAGGTATCTAACTCAGAAGAACTGGAAAAGATTTCAAAAATTGCTATCGAGCAAAATATTGAGTTTATTACTCTCGGTTGGGGCAGTAATGTCCTTATCTCTGATAATGGATTGCGTGGACTGGTAATCATTAATAGATCAAATACTGTAGATATCCTGGATGAAGACAATCATAATAAAGTAGTAATCCCAGAAATAGCACCACGCTTAGAACAGGTTGATACAAAAAATTACTATTCAATAAGCGATTTAGAGTACGACGAATCTGATTCTCCTGAAAAGGTTATTATAGTAGATAGTGGAGTATATCTGCCTTATTTAATAAACCACTTAATTTCCAAGGGAATCACTGGCTTACAATGGTTTGCTGGCATACCTGGGACAATTGGAGGTGCAATCTACAATAATATACATGGGGGTAACCATTTCTTTAGTACATATGTATTAGAAGTTGAAGCATTAACAAGGAAGCTTGAAAAGAAGATATATACACCAGAGGAATTATCTTTTGACTATGATTACTCTATATTTCATACAAATCAAGATATTATACTTCGTGCAAAACTAAAACTGTATTTAGGTGACAAGGAGAGAGCACGTAATACTTCAATTGCCTGGGCAACAAAGAAAAAATTACAGCCAGCTAACAGTGCAGGGTGTTGTTTCCAGAATATTGACAAGGATACTCAAATCCGACTTAAGCTAGAATCTAATAGTTGGGGATACATCATAGATCAAATACTAGGATTAAAGAATACACAAATAGGAGGTGCTAAGATCTCTCCATACCATGCTGCCTTTATCGAGACAGAATCAGGAGCAAAAGCAAGCGATATATTAGAACTTTTCAACATTATATATTCAAAATCAAAGGAAAAATTAGGAATAGTTCCTAAACCTGAGATTTTCTTTTTAGGCTTCACCCCCGAAGAAATTTCCAACCTTACTTAAGCCGGCAACACCTGATTAATATGATATATCATCAGCATAAGCCTATAGCAAATATAAAGCCAGAGCACTTCAGGCCTATAGTTTAGTCGCTTGGGTAGCCTTAATAGTTAGTTGTTCTAGCTAAAATGTGTAGACATGGTCAGACAATGTTGCTATAATTTCTCTCACTATGAAAAACAATAAAACATCTAAACTAGCAGTAAGACTTACTCCGAAGGAGAAAGAGCTACTTAACTACTTTGCAACAAGACTAGGAGTATCTGCTTCTGCATTAGTAAGGAACCAGATCAAGACTATGCTCAGCGAGCTAGAAGATAAGGTATCCGATACTCATTTTATCAATATGACTAAATTGCCTACATTAACAGGCCCAACTTATTCCCAAGAAGAAATAGAAGATTTATTTGAAATAGAATAATCATGATAAAGATCATATATTCATCACAAGCCAGAAACGATCTAGCCCATATAAACTGGAAAATTCGAGAGAAGATAGTTACCTTTATAGGTGATCTCAAGCAAAGCAGGCTTAATAATAAAGTTCAGCCTATACAAGATAGTGACTTATTAAAAATAAGCATAGAAAATCACGTGGTTATTGGGGAAATGGATAAAGAATCCCTAAACATTATAAAAGTGGTCAAAAGACCAAAAATCAAACTCCCTGAGTACGAAGCATAAACCTGCTTCTAGTTGGCATTATATTCACCAACCTTTGCATCAACCCACAGTTCATCAATCTTTATTTGGGCTGCTTCGACTTCTGACCAAATCCATAATATAAACTCATCTACTGATTCATCGTCTATATCATAATGATTTACCCAGTCACTAGGACTAAATTTGAGAATATAAAATATAGCCTCGTCTTTCATCAAAATAAGAATAATGATATATGCATTATATCATACTGGAGCGGTTTAAGTAAGTATTTGTGCATTTGATG
>JAGQLK010000185.1 GCA_020429485.1 Candidatus Dojkabacteria bacterium
ACATATGGGGATTACAGAATTTCGATAAAAACTCAGTTTTCGGTTAATAAACGCTTTAAATTTTTGTTGCAATATTGTAATTTTTAATTGCATTAACAAACTTTCATGAAAGCAAAAGGTAAATTCATTGTGCTCTATGGAGCCAATAATCTTGGTAAATCAGTGCAGATTAGAGAACTGACTAAGAAAATGCTAGAACACAAGCACGAAGTTCTTACTATCAAGTATCCAATGTACAAGTTAGAACCTACAGGACCACGAATTAATGGTATTCTTAGGGATCCCAAACACCCAGAAAGAGGTATCGATGAGCTTGAATTCCAGAAAATCTATGCACAGAATAGACGCGACTTTCAAATGACACTCGAATCACTGTTGGATGCACATATAAATGTGGTAGCAGAAGATTATGTCGGAACTTCAATTGCCTGGGGCCATACAAAAGGTGCAGAGCTACCTGATCTTATTTCGATAAATAGTGATCTTAGAAAGCCAGATTTAGAGATCCTCCTTGACGGGGAGCGGTTTAGTGATGGTATTGAAAAGGGGCATCGAAATGAAGATACTGAAAATATCATCTGGAAGAAGAATCGTAAAATTCACCTCGATCTAGCAGATCAATTTCAATGGTCAAGGGTTAACGCCAATGACACTATTGAAAATGTCCATGCCAATATTTGGAAGTTAGTAAACCCAATTTTAGTTTAGGCCCCTAACCTTGTTATTCTAAAAGTGCAATTTCGGCAGTATCTCCATAACTAAATGGATGTGATTTTTTTATGAGTAGACTGTTTCCATTGAATAGCCACAAACTGGACACAAGAAACCTCCTTCTAGGAAGTAGAGCTTGTTCATACAGTCTGGACATTCGCTAGACTCCGCATGATCTTCATGATCATGCTTTTTCTCTAACTCAAGCTGTAAATCACGCCAGCTCTGCTGGTGTAATCTGCCCATATATTATTTAAAATAACGGATAAACTTATTTAATTAAACGAAGTATCTATATTTTGATTACACTTTTTGTATATTTTCGGTATACAGGTTAGTTATTTTGAGAAGTTATTAATGCGTGTATCAACTGTCTGGTTAATAATAAAGGCTAGAACTAAGCCAATTAATATTCCAAATATTAGATAGCTCTGCAGGTAATTAGCAACCGTATTTGGTTGCAAAAAAGGATCTAAATCAGGGACATAGTGAGCTATATCTAATAACTCGCCTAAGATTAATCCAGCAATAGCCGGTGGGAATCTATTAGCCATACCCATCAGACCATATATTAATCCTGTTCTATTTTTCTTTTCTAATTCTCTATCTTGATCAACAATTTCAGTAGACATTACGGTAGTTATGCTTTGAGCTCCTGAATAAAGACCCCCGACTAATCCTAATACTGCAATCGCGAAATACTTATCTACCTCAAGAAACATCAAAAGAGTAGCCAAAAATGTAGCTATTAAGCATATCTGCATTGTATGTTTAGTTCCGAGTCTGTTTGTTAAGTTCTCCCAAATAGGTAAGAATATTAAACTTGATCCGAGTACTGCTCCAATCATTATGCCAGATTCGATATCTGAAAGTTTTAAGACATACTTACCATAGAACGGTAGTACAGCCAATATGATTGCCAGTACAATCCTTATAAAGAATTGCAAAGTAACTAGCTTAACAAAAAACTTTTTCCTAAAGAATTCCTTTAAAATTCTTGTTAATTTTACACTCTGTTCATTATTGCGTTCATCAAATTCATGTATTCCCTGTATCGATACTATATACAACGCCAATCCAAGTATGCCAATTATTGCTCCGAAGTTAAACCAGCCTAAGCGGGAATATAGAAATGGTGCTATTCCTACGCTGAATGCTGCAAATACTAGAATAAGCATACTTTTAAGTAATGTTACCCTAGTCCTTTCCTTCAATCCCTTATAGATTTCAGGCATTACTGCATTGAGATTCACATCAAGCATAGAGTATAGGCCATCAAAGACGCTGATAATTATTAAGAAATAAAAAAACTCTTTAGCATCATTTTCGAACAACCTAGGTGCCCAAAGTAAAATGAAAGAAACAATAACTGGAATCAAAAGTATATTTATCAATATTCTCCGTTTGCCAAATTTCTTTTTTACTTTATCCGAAAGCCTACCAGATATAGGATCATTAAATGTATTCCAAAAACCGAAAACAAACCACCCTCTACCAACCAAGCTAGCAGGTAGCTTTATGATGTCTGTATAGAAAAACTGAATATAAGTAGAGAA
>JAGQLK010000186.1 GCA_020429485.1 Candidatus Dojkabacteria bacterium
ATAAGTGAAACTATTTATGCGCAGGTTTGTAGTAAGAAAGTTCATATATTCGTTCTTTGTCTCTCCATAGTATAAGCCAATAGTCAATAAACTTGAGATGCTGCTGTAAATAGCTGCGATGGTACTTTTCACTATATCTAAACTGAAAACTTCGTCTATTCCATTAATTATTATTACTAATCTATCTTTTTGAATATTACTGAGCTCTTTTATTACCTTTTCTTTCGTAGAAGACTTGGAGCCAATTTGTAACGATAATTGCTCCCAAATGCTATTAACTTCTTCTATCCCTCTGAGATTTAATTCTAAGAACCGATAGGTAGCTAACTTGGATTTTAATTCTTTATCTATATTTTCAGAATATCCTAGTATATATTTTACAAAAGAATTTGAGCCAAAATTTGGAACAGTTATCATTGCCGTAGATTGACCTTGGAATATAGGAGAAAATACTTGATTGGCAAACTCTTTCATATATTCTTTTGTTGCTGGTAAATCAGCTAGGTTCTTCATTGATTTGATCAAATTGAGATGTAATTTTATCAATAACTCTAAAGTTTATCACAGAGCTATTTGTTAATAATAGCTTCTGTAGAAGAATATGAATCTGCGCATAGAGTTCTGGATTCTCCGACTCATTACTTATACCTGCATCTGCTAAGAGTTGCTCTCGCCAAAGATCTAGAGATGCTCCAAAATCCATACCATCATAAAGAATAGCATTATCTGGATAAATGGGGTTAATTGCTCTTGAGATTTCTAATGCTTTCTCAACTATATCAGCAGTATTGACTCTTGAGTCAAATTGGGGGTTATTAATTCGCCAGCCTTCAATATGATGCCTTCCTTGAGGCCAGAATTGAGCTATTTCTTCAGCCATTGTCTGAATCATTTCCTCACGATATTCTCCTAGACCAGCAATCATAACTGCAAATATATCAGAAGAAGATCCAAGAGTCCCATTTTCTATTAAATTTTCTATAACTAAGCCTATTCGTCCAGAAGCAACTAGATGACAGTCACTGCTTCGAATGTGATTGAAACTACTAGCTTGTTCTTGGAAAGCTCTATTGTTCCATCCTAGTAATTCTTGAAAATGAGTAGAGTCATTAGGTAGAAGATCAGTGAGTAGATTATATCGTACTGTTTCTTTAATTAACGGTACTGGTTTATGCATCATTGTTCTTAACCAATAACGCATTGCCTTTTTTTGAAAGTCTGCTTCTTTGGCGATAATCTGTTGAGATAGCATCTCTAAGTTAATGCCTAATTGCTCAGCTCTAACAATTATCTGGTCTGTCATATCTTGTACATCGAGTGCATTCCAGTCATATCCATATGGAAAGTATTGGGGTAACTCAGCATCTTTTGCTAAGGTCCTAAAGACATCTAAACGTGTGTATAAATTCATGCTCAACAGCTCATTAAGTTCATCATATGTTTGTGCTGCTTCGATTTGTTTTGATATTCTATCAGGTGTATAAATTGACAGCTCGTTAGCTATTCTAATAGGACTCACTGCGTTTTCTTGGGCATTTTGTTCTAATCCAAACCCTCTAGCTTGTAACTGGTTTCTAGGATATGCAGCTGTCGGTAAATATCTCCAACTAGTTAGGGCAACCTCATCGTCTACCTTTGAAATCTCTAACGCTTGGGCTTCCTGAACGATTGTTTGTGCAGATAGGTGAGCAGTCAGATTATTGGTCTGGTCTATTAAGCCTTGTTCTTCTGAGTAAGCGCTTGCTAGTCTATTTCTGACTATTCGAGCTTTGTCTGCGGCGTCAGCTAGGAAGACTACCTCGGCAACTCTTCTACCTTTTTCTTCAATGACAACTTTATTGATATATTTTTGAGAATCTACATAAACTTGGAGGTCTGGATTTTGTTCACTAAGTTGCAATAATCTAGCAGCCATTTCTTGGCCTCTCTCACTTTCATATGAGGTATCAGCTAAAAAGTCTGCATCAGAGGATATAGATCTATCGATGGTAGATCCAGATGAACTGTTAGTAGTCATTCGTCTGTATAGATCTTCGCGAAGAAAGTGGTGTACAAAACTACCGGTAAGAAATATATCTCCATATCTAGGCTGTTCTGATTCATCTTGAGCTGTCAATACTTCTAAGATCGCACTATAAACAGGGTCTTTTTTAAATGCTTGAAATCTCTCTGCTACAGTTGGATCTATCGAAGCAATTTCTAAGCTTATGTTTCTTGGTACTTCAGGAGTTTGAACTATATCTAATAGCTTTGTA
>JAGQLK010000187.1 GCA_020429485.1 Candidatus Dojkabacteria bacterium
TTTCTTAGTCGACTCGGAGTAGATTGCCAAAGACTTTAAACATAAGTACAGTATCTAGACTGCTCAATTCCAGTTCTAACTTCGTTTACAACATCCCGAAGAGCTTAATAAATTAGCTTTAGCTAATTTGTTGAGCTCTTTTTTGACAGGATGGCTTGTACCTAGCTCTTGCTGAATGTAATGAAGCTTAGAGCAGGTGAATCCTGTCCTCTCCGCCAGTGTTTTCGAGTAATAACGAGAAATTACAGTGGGGGTGTGCAAAATAACTAGATTCTGTTCTACAGAGTCTTTTTTTTGCCTCCGAAGAGCTTAATAAATTAGCTTTAGCGAATATTATTTATCGATTTGCTTATCTTAGATTTGATTCTTGTAATTCAGGAGGTAGCTCATCAAACTTCAAGACTGGACATTGATTATTTATCCAGTCAGCATCAATCTTGTAAACTCTTTCATAGACAAAGTCCGCGCTACCAAACATTGCGTCTTCCCAATTAAACCCAAGTAACTCTGCATACTTCTGAACGTCTTCACTTGTTGCTGCTTCAATTTCTATCCAAGGATTCAATGCTGGCCAAGTATCAATATCAAATTCAATACTTCCGAGAGTGTATCTAATCCTTTTTGTCTCTTGATATGCTTTTTCTAGTAGCCCAATTGATTTGAGAAAAGATCTTCCATTATCGAAGTCATCAATAACTAATTCTATTTCTTCAACTCCATCAAGACTCTGGTCAAGAACTCTTTTATAAGTCATTGTTACTTTGTCGACCTCATCTCTGATCCTAGCCCATGCGCCAAACTTTTCAATTGGTAGATTATATACACATCTTCGCAGGAGTCTTTCATCAAAGACTTTAGTGGCCCCAAGCTCTTCAAGCTTATTGATTATTTGAGGTTTGTCTATGTTTATGAACTTCGCTTCAATTTCTTTTCCCATTTTTATTAATCTTCATAATAACTAAGACACTGATACTCAATCCCTTTACATGTATCACGGCCATTCTCATTTACTATCTCACCATAACATTGGCATTGTTGTTTTTGAAAATAATCAATCTCTAACACTGATTTTGTAATTGTGCCTGCATAGGGATATTCGCTTTTTATAGGTGAGCAGAGTTGAAGACCAGTACACTCATTAGCGAAAGAGTAATCGCTAGTGTATAAACATGTACAGTTACTTACTTCGAGTTTGTATCCAACAACTTCTTCGATTGTTATTTCCTCAAAATTTACAAAAAGCATAGTCGCGACTATGCATACGATAAGTAATGCAGAAAATAAAACTAGGAGAGGGAATAGTTGTTTTAACTTTTTCTTAATTGTCAAAATATATATCTTTATTTAGCAATATAGTAGCAAGAATATTTATTTGTAGGAATTGATTTCTATAATATTGGAACTACATATCTAGTTCAAAGTATCTTTTTAGAAATTGGCGTTGAATAATGATACTAGTTCGATTAAGAATGTATCTGGACAATGTATCATTGCCGAGATTTGGTAATCGCATAAATTCAAGATCCATGATTTTCACTTGCTCACCTATTGCCACTATATTCCCGAGGAAAAGTTCTTCTCTTGGTATTTCTCCTCGACTCATCATATAGTCTCTAAATTGTACTGCTGCATTTCTACCCACTAAATCTAATGTATACCCTTTAGCATTTCTGAGTTTTTGATTTCTATGTAGTAAATCCTGCAATTGGGTTTTTAGATTATCTTGCTCTAGAAAATCTACTTTGAAGAACTCTGCCTGCCTTAAATCATCGACTACTATGGTATAGGCATTGCCACTAGATACTATTTCTCTATGTGGTAAGAAAGCTGGGATATGTTCTTCTGCAAGAGCCTGATCGGCAAGCATTAAAGATGCATTACGGACATAAGCGGAACCATTGGGGATTTTGATAACTTGTGTTCCATATTCATACGCTGTATGCTGGGCTCCAGCTCCTAAAAAGTTACCTATACCATCAGGGTCAATTCTACTATCTAAACCGTTATCAGTAATATAGCGTAGATCCCTAGCTCTTGTTTCTGGTGTATCTGTTGTTTCAGGAATTCTAAAGATTCCATTAAATGGCTTTTCCATGATATGAATTATATCTTATTTGCAGAAAATATGTTCAATGAGCTAAATCGTATACCTGATTGACTTAGCTTTCACAAAAAAGTTTAATGTTAGTAATTGAATAATATTATAAATAAAATTCGTTTGTTCTCTGATA
>JAGQLK010000188.1 GCA_020429485.1 Candidatus Dojkabacteria bacterium
TGAGACCCAGAAGTTCTGGTAGTTAAACGAGATGCCAAAGTAGCCATTAAGCCGCCAGTAAACAGCCACTTGCGTTTCCTCAGGGATCACAACACCGCTGACCATCAGGTCTTGATCTGGTAGCGCGATGTATGCATTTGCTCCTGTGATTTGAGGTTCCGCCTCTTCAGGTACGGTGATTTCGCCAATGTCTCCGCAGTGATCATAGCCATCCAGCGTGCACTCCCATTCGGGCGTAGCAGTTTGCTCAGGCTCCGGCGTAAACGTCGGGCTGGGCACGGCTGTGCTCGTGGGGGTACTGCTTGGAGTTTCTGTCGGCTCCGGTGTATCGGTTGAAGCAAGGGTGGGGGTGTCAGTTGAAACGGCGGTACCGCTTTCGGCGATCGCTGTTTCTGTCGGCTCTGCTCCATCATCAGGATGCTGTGTGCAACCAGCGAGAAGGAGGACCAACGCTATTAAGGCAACAATAAAGAGGAGCCATGTCCTCAGACTCCACTTGCGTGGGTCTAGATTGGGTTTCGGAAAGCTAAAGGTGTTCATTGATGATCCTTTACTGTTTGCTGTAGCTGCCATCCAAGCGGGATGGGAGTGTACAGTCGCTTGTGGTACTCTTCGATTGGTGTGTGACAAAATACTTCGTCTAGGGGAAGGAGGGTGCAATACTTTAACGAACCACTTTAATAGTCATACCGGACTTGATCCGGTATCTAACCTTGAAAAAGCAATACTAAATACATGTTAGATCCCTGCCTGCCGGTAGGCAGGCTGAAGCAAGTTCAGGAAGACAGAAAAGTATTTACTTTAAGTTATATTTACTTCCTTCCTTTCCCCAGACGAATTACCACTCTTGCATTGAATATAAATTCGTCCAATAAGTATTAACTAAAAATCTATTAGCAATACTTACAAAGTATTAACTTGTAAGGTGCATAGATACTTCTGTCCTCGGGAAAGGGCAGAGGTAATTAAAGAGGGCAAAATAGCCACTCAATGTAGAAAAACTACAGGATAATTATATCATATATATATCATATTAGCCAGAGGGCAAGCGCTGTGATAGCTTGATAGCATTGAGAATACAGTAGTGGGGGTACTGAAGCTAGTCTCTTTTAAACTTGTTTATAAAAAAGCGCTCAAGTAAGGCTATATTACTTACTATTAGCATGAATCCATAGAATGCGTCTTCAAACGGGATAGTGCCTAATCTGAAAGATATATTTTCTTGATTGTTGTACCAAACGACAGGATTACTACTTATTGAATCGATTCCAGAAGTAAGTATGCCGTTGACAATGAAAAAGGGAATTAATGTTATAAGATATGCCAAAATTGCAGTTATTAGATACTTTCTTTTTTCAAAGCTAATTAAGAACATTATTATGCCTAAGGACACAAAGTTAACAAATGTATAAGTTTTCGAATAATTTAACAGTGCGAATACAAAGAATGCAACGCTTAAAAAGTAAGAATAATATCTTTGTCTATCGCTAGGTAAATTACTTGGTATTAAACACTTGACTGAATAGTATACATAGATTGAGGCGAAGGGGATTACCCAGAAAAAGAGAATTTCTTCTATTGGCAATCCAAGTAATTTGACACCTATCAGATATTCGTCATTAAAGCCCCATATACCCATGTGAGTGAAAATTACATCCCAGATGAGGAATGGTATTGCAATAATTGAAGTAGTTATGAAAATTGATTTGAAGTCTCTTTTGTAGTTATTATTCCAGAATAATACAAATGGAATAAATGAGAGTAATGTGCAGACAATTAATAGTAAATACGTATACATTATGTAAGCTTAAAAACTATGTTTAAAATAATAAACATAGTAAATTCTAACACAAGCACATATCTAGGAAACTTGTTTTCGTATTCAGTTTTCAGAAATAAGAAGCTTCTTATCACAAGTAAGCTAATAATTCCTCGTGCTACATAGCTCTGTATTGGTGTAGCTGAACTTTCCCAGTGCCAATAATCTAGCACATTGGCAACAGGCTCAATTATGTATGCAAAGCACAAGGTGATAAGCATTGTAATTACTGAAATTCCGAATTTATTATTAGTGATCCTCTTAGCTATTTGGTATCCACCTATAGTGATTAACACCCAGTTGAATCCAATTAGTAATGGGACTCCAAATACTAGTAGGCCTAGGGTATGTCCATACTCA
>JAGQLK010000189.1 GCA_020429485.1 Candidatus Dojkabacteria bacterium
ATAATATAAGAAATTCATAAAAGAAATGAATAACTTCAAACAAGACTCTTATATCATCAAAGATTTCTTTAGATATAAGAAACAGATATTGATAATATTAATCATTACAGCCACTCTTTCGCTTGCGATAATGTTCGGCTTCAAATTCATAAAGGATCCTCCAAATAACAACCAACCAGATGGATATACTAAGATAAACTTTGAATCAGAAAATATACCTGTCCTCAGACTCGGTCACTACACGTTATGGGGCGGGAATAGCGATGGTTCATATACGTTCATCAAGAGATTTAATGCACTGGATGGACTAACTAGCCTTGATACAGAAAAATTGATCCAGCTGGAGGCAGATAATCTCAACGATTATACTAGCTTCATAGTAACGCTTGAGCCCGAAGGTGACAGAAACGAAGAGATAGATGGCATTACCTTCTTAGAAGGCGCAGTAGTCGATAATAGGGCAGAGCTCAAATTTGTCCAGAGTAGCCTACTTACTGATCAGCTTACAGGCACATATATACTCGCCACCCCTTCAGATGGTAACAACGGTATAAATGAAAAAAGTGGAGTATGGTTTACCAATACAGAACACAACCAAGCAAGCCTAGATATCCCATCAATCGAAAGTTCAATGTGGACATGGGAAGCAAGACTTATAAAAGAGGACACAACTGACCCACTTATACTTGGGCGCTTCCAATCAAACACAGGCCCTGATTCATCAAACAGCTACTCAGAAATATCTGCCAGAGGCTATAGTTTCCCAGGAGAGGATTTTTTATCAAATCTACCAGATGGATATACCGGACCACTCAATTTAAGCAATGGTGACTACAAAATAGTAATATCTCTTGAGCCACAGCTCAGCAATACAGAAGACCCAACTGGCTCACTACTTTTTGCCCCTATCTTAGAAGCTTTAATCCCTGCAGGGAGTGATGCCAATACACCTCTCCAGCTAGAAAACATTGTCAATCAACCAATTATCACCCTGACGCTTGAGTAGCGCTTTGTCCGAATTATACTCTTGCTCTAGCATTTATTATTCTACTATACTAAGAACGTAACATTTCGCGTTAGCTTAATTATTATTTGGGGATAACATTGGGATGGGGATAATAAATGTATTATCAAATGATTTAATAAACAAAATAGCCGCTGGAGAAGTTGTAGAAAGGCCTGCATCAGTGGTTAAAGAATTGGTAGAAAATTCAATCGACGCTAGTGCTACTGAAATAACTGTTAAAATTAACAAAGGTGGCCTCGAACTTATTGAAGTCATTGACAACGGATCAGGTATGGACAGTTCTGACGCCGAGCTAGCCTTTGTACAACATGCGACTTCCAAAATAAATAAAGAAGAAGACCTGAACAAAATCCTATCCATGGGTTTTAGAGGAGAGGCACTTGCAAGCATAGCCAGTGTTTCAGAAGCTAAAATACATACATACGATGGGAAATCAGAGCCCATACTAGCCTCACAAGAAAATAGTTCAATTAAAATTTCAAGTGGAAGCGGACGAAAGCAAGGCACAACAGTTACAGTTCGCAACATATTCATCAAAATCCCTGCCAGAAGAAAGTTTTTAAAATCAGAAAGCACAGAATATAGACATATCCAAGACATGTTAATCAATCTTGCTCTCTCAAACCCATTGATTGCTTTCACGCTAGTCAAAGATGGCAAAGAGTCCTTTAAATATGGCAAGACAAAACAGCTTGAGGATCGCATAACGCAAATATTTCCCCAGGTTGAGAATAAGCTAATCAAAATAATCTACGATTCACCTGACTTGAAACTAAGTGGATTCATAGGGCATCCCTCCACTTCAAGAAGGGATAGAACACAACAATATATCTTTATCAATGGCAGACCTATCAAGGATCATCTAATAAGTAAAGCAGTCAAAGAAGGATACCGAACATCTTTAATGAATGATAAACATCCCATCTTTTTCATCAATATAAATATTAACCCTGAATTAGTAGATGTAAATATCCACCCAAGAAAACAAGAGGTCAAATTTAGCAACAGCGGTATTATATTTCAAGCCGCCAAAAATGCTACTAGCAAAGCTTTAGAGATAGAACTGCAATCAAACCTAAATAAATCTTTCACAGGCCCAAGCAGTACTACCATGA
>JAGQLK010000018.1 GCA_020429485.1 Candidatus Dojkabacteria bacterium
TTTGCTCTAAGTGAGGTATAATATATCAGTTATATCACAGAGGGGATAGATGGACATTACTCTAAATACAAAGCAGCTAAAGAAACTGACAGATGAATGGGTCGGTTATTTTGTCGAAAGACCTGAAAAACTCTTCCAACACGATGAAAAATTCCCAAATACAGACGAATGCCTTTCTTTAATAGCCAAAAGTAATGGTTTCCAAATCACAGCTTTTGCAGGAAAAGTACAGAACTCATTTAGCCATCAAGACAGATTACCTGACCTTGGAGATTTGAATTTATTAGCGAGATTGAGAGCGATTCAGATACTTGCAAATAAACCACTTCGAATCATCTTTGATGGAGAATTCTATGCAGATATTTTCGATGAAGAACTTCACTATATTACTAAGTACGAAGCAAAACTAACTGAATACAGCAAACTAATTGAACTAAATAAAGAATTCGATAGCTCAGCTACATTCTATACTGTTCCAGAGCTACTAAAGCTAACGGGACATTCAATGAAGGACCTAGAAAGCAGAATTGAATATTACACAGAAAATCCACTTGAAGCATATAAACTAGTTGAAACAAGACCACATGAATTATCCAATAAGATATCAAGACTTATAAAAGATAATGGTCATAAATACACCAATGATGATGTATTAGAGATAGGATCTAAGTTTATTATCAAGAAGGCAGCTCTAGCTGAAATTATTGAAGTACTTCATGAAAGTGATAACTATCAAAGAATTACTATTCTTAAATATAGCAAAAGTAATAACCCTAGAATCAGAACAGAAATGAAATATGCACCTTGGAACGCTACTATTCTATTCAAAGGCAGCTATCTAAATATCAATACTGCTACTAGTGGTAGCTTTGAAGAGTTTAAAAACGACAAAAGGAATTTCCAAATCTACAATGAAGATAAGACATTCCTAGGCTTCACTAGAAAGCCCCACATCTTTGAAAATCTTTAATAGGTTTTCATAAAGTACATTTTCTGAATCATATTTTGAGTTACCATTTGGCATAGAGATAAAGCCATCTCCACACGAATCAATATAATCAAACATAACCTTATCTGCTCCTTCTGGAGAATCTGCAATCGCTATTGTAGTAGGCTCAACTAAACCAATATTTCTTAGCCAATCTAACCTAGAAGACTTATTCGTACCTATCGAGGTGAGCTCCATTACTTTCCGTGTAATGTTTACATTTATCTCCTGCTCTCGAAAAGCAGCAAAAAAATCAGCATCTAATATATTAATATAATCTTCTGGTAAATCAAGTGCGCATTTCAAGATCTGTTTAGATCCAGGAAAGCCATTATCCCAAAATAGCATAGGTTCCTTTTTGAGTATCTGCTCATAACTTTCAGTAAGAGTATTATATTTATGTATAATTTCAGCAGAATGAAAATCGTTCTGTCCAGTCACAGCCATTAACTTCTTTATATACTCATTTCTGATAATGTAATCGAGATTATCTATGGATAGCGGATTAACGTCTGTCAAAGAGGAATTAGATTTCAGGTCATAAACAAAGCTGCCATTATTACCTACGAGAGTATATGAGATATGATCATGCTTCATAATCCTTTCCTCAAGAGCAATATGAAAAGTTTCAGTGAAATATGTTATACCTCTCAAAGTACTCATCACTATATGCCCCTTCTCAACTTCACTGGCCCAATCTGTAAATACTTGCATCCATTTATCTAAGACTTTCTTATTCAGCTCTTTATCAGAAAATCTTACTACACCATCATAATCAAGAAGAAACGTGCAAATAGGGTTGTATTTTTTCAATTCCATATGTTAAAATTATATATGTAATTATATATTGATTTTAATTATATACAATTATGAAAGTATATTTCACAACTGGGTACGAAAACCCAAAAGAGAGTATGGATAATATTAACACAATCCTCGATACAATTAAAAAAGAGGGCCATACTATCGCCAAAAGACCACTCAAATCTGAGCATGGTTCTGATACATATTCTGTTGATGAGAGTAAACTTACTCACATCTTCGATTTCAGAGATGAACCAATTGACCAGATTTATAAAACTGCTACAAAAAGAATTAAATCTTCAGATGTAGTTATTGCTGAAGCTTCTTACCACCTTTCACCAGGTCTTGGTTTCGAGCTAGGCTTTGCTCTACATGAGAAGAAACCTGTTCTTGTACTTATTAACAGCGAGTCAGATGCTGTTCTTTCAGAAGTAATCGAAGGTAACCCTTCAAAGCTCCTTGAAAATGAATCATACACTGACAAAACAGACCTTAACAAGAAGCTTCTAAGCTTCCTTAAGAGTTCAAAACAAAAGCTAGATACTAAATTTATCTTGATTATCTCTCCAGAAATCGATAAGTATCTAGAATGGACTTCAGATAACAGAAGAATGCACAAGGCACAAGTAGTGAGAAATGCGATTGAGGATATGATGAAAAAAGATAAAGATTATAAGGACTTTCTAAGTCAATAATTTCTAAGAGTAAACTCCAATATCTTCAGGGATGTAATCCCTGAAGTTTTGGGGTGTGATTTCAAAGCTTTGCCCCTCCCCTGTTACTATTTTCATAGCAATTTTCCTAACCAAAGTAGTGAGAGTTCTTTCTAATTCACGAATACCAGCGTCAAACCCAAGTGGCCTTATTACGTAGGGCCATACATCATCATGGAACACTATCTGCTGCTCAGTAAGACCTGAGGACTCCATTACTTTTGGCAGCAAGTAATCTTTGGCAATATGCATTTTTTCATCGTCATTATAGCTAGACATACGCACAATCTCTAAACGATCTAGCAGAGCTGCGCTAATACCTCCTAAATTATTAGCCGTACAGATAAACATCGCATGCGAAAGGTCTAATGGATAGTCTAAATAATGATCTAAATATGTAGAATTTTGTTCAGGATCAAGGATTTCAAGCAATGCGGCCATCACATCAGCCCTCAAACCAGTTTGCGAGCTTACTTTATCGATTTCGTCCATCAAAATCAATGGGCTCATAACTTCAGCTCTAACTAGAGCCTTTGTTACTTGTCCAGGTTCAGCATCTACTTCACCTCTTGAACGCCCTCTTAATTCAGTAACTCCACCCAATGCGCCAAGAGAGATTCTTACAAATCTTCTACCCAGTGCCTTAGCAATTGATTTGGCAATGGATGTTTTACCAATACCTTGAACTCCAACAAAGCACAAAATCGGTGCATGAGAAGAGCTACCTTGCAATTTCATCATGTCATTAGTCAAATCTCCTGTATTAGCAGTCGATGGCGCCTTCTGGTTTTGCTGCTGCATTCTCAAATTTAACATGGCAATATATTCTAATAACCTCTGCTTCACATTTTCCAAACCATAATGGGTACTATCTAACTGTGCCTTTACGTTATTAATATCGAGATTATCCGTCGTATATTCACCCCAAGGTACTTTAGTTATCCAAGATATGTATTTTGCTATCGGCTCGTATTCACGAGAGAATGAGCCGTATTTTGCTACCCTTTTTAACCTGTTAACCATACCTACAGCTTTCTGTTCCAGATCTTTTGGTAAAGGCGAACTCTGAACTTCTTGCAAAAGAAGATTTAATTCGTCAATTTCATCATTAATACCTTGTGGCTGAACTGGATTGTTATTTACCTGATTACCTATCATATGTGTGTTTAGTACATAACTAGTATAGGATTTTTATGTTATCTACACAACAAAAAACCCCTTATCAAAGATAAGGGGTTTAAATGCTACTTGAGAAGAGTATTAATCTTCTGTATCTTCACCTTCTTCAGCTTCACCTTCTTCTCCATCTTCTTTTTCTTCATCATCTCCTTCATCTTCTGCTGGTTCATCTTCTATAGCTTTTTGAGGAGCAGAAATGTAAGCTAGTAACGAGTCTTCACTCATACCGTGCTCTAACTCAACGCCTTCTGGAAGCTCAACAGAACCAACTGTTATAGAATCACCTACTTGTGCAAGAGCATCTATATTGATTACAAACTCTGAAGGAAGATTTTCTGGTAAACACTGAACAGTAATTGTATTTACTGGAGTTACCAAAAGACCAATATTATTTTTAACTGCAGGAGACTTACCTTCAATTACTACTGGGATATCAGCATTAATTGATTTAGTCATATCAACTTGATAAATGCTTACATGAAGAACGATGTCGTTAAGCGGATCAATCTGAACCTCTTTAATCAAAGCTTTGAAAGACTTTGCCTCGTCAACATTAAGTTCAAATAATGCACTATATCCTACTTCATCAAAAAGTTTTTTGAATTTTACAGGATCAATAGATACTGAAACTGGGTCTGTTTTAGGACCATATACAGAAGCAGGGATTTTGCCATCAGCTCTAAGCTGCTTAACCTTTTTCCCTGTGACTTCTCTAGAATTTGCTTTTAGTGATGCCATTTTATATTAATTAATAACTTTTAAAATAATTTATCAGCAGTGCTTTTTATAGTAATTCTTCTTTCGTTACCCTCACCGATACTATCCGTCTCAATGCCTTCCTCTTCTTTCAAAGCCATATGGATGATTCTTCTCTCATAAGGTCTCATTGGTTCAAGCTCCATAGTTTGCCCTGAACTTCTCACCTGCTCTGCAGCTTGTATTGCATATGACATTAAATATTTTTCTCTTCCAACTTTATAGTCATTGATATCAAGCAATACTCTAACCTTATCATCATCTATCCTCTTATTGATGAAAAGTCCCAATATAATCTGGATAGCTTCAAGATTTTTACCATGATAGCCTACTAACTCTCCTAGATTATCCCCTTCTAAATTTATCTGAAGATAATCTGCTTTCTCTTCATCATCATTAGCCTTCGTTGTTACTGTTACATCAGCATCAAGCCCCATTTGAGTCAGGAAATCTGATGCAGTCTCTTTTGCCTGTTCTATTAATTTTGATTCGTCCATAATTTAACTTAGTAATTTTATTTATTTTTTATTCTTTTCTTCTTCTTTTTTTTCTTTTTCTTTTTAGAGCCAGCAGTATCTATCAATTGATTTTCTTCAGAACTTTCAGGAATATTAGATGTGTTGTTCTTATCAGATTCTTTTTTTAACTTTTCTGCAACTTTATCTCTATTAGTTACTAGTTGTTGGATTATAACAAACGTATTCTGTCCAGTCCAGAATAAGCTTACTCCGGAAGGGAATAATCCTGCACCTCCAAAATACCCTAGAGACATAATTACTGTGATTATAGGGAAGAAATAAATCATCCTCTGTGATGATTGTGCCATCAATTCTGAGAAATCAGGTTCCTCTTCCTTACCATCCGCATCCTTCTTCTTCTCTTTTTTCTCCTCTTCAACTGGACTATTCATACCTGTTTGAATTCTAGAAGCAAAAAACTGAGTAATTCCTACAGTGACAGATAATACTACATATGGTGCGACCACCGATGCATCAGTAATATCAAAGTCAGATGCCACCTTAGATAAGTCCATACCAAAGAAAGTAAGATCAATTGGCTCACCTACTGTGTAGCTGATGCTCTCGGCATCAATTTCTGTTTCATCAAGATAAACCTTAAGATCATCATAATTAATTCCGGAATTAGAAGGTGGGTTTACAAATGCAGTTAGCTCATCTAATCTACCAACTAATGCATAATCGTCTTCAAACTCAGGAATATATACTCTGATATCTCCTCCTCTAAGCTCATCCTTGTGATCATCATAATAGCTGTCTATTTCTTTATTAAATTCTTTTGCATCATCTTCATTTTCTGCAAATGCAAATTTAATAATCTTTTCTTCGGAAACACCAGTTTCAGCAGTTATGTCATATTTCAAGTCATGTACTCCGTATTCAAATTCAGCTGGAAGCTGTGTGGTAATAGAATATTCATCAAATTCTAAGCTTTCAGAATATGACACCTTATCAAATGCATGAACACCTTGATTAAATAGATCAATAACAACGTTTCGAATCTGGAACAGAAGCAAAATTGAAATAATAATATTGAAACAACCTCCTAATTGACCAGGTAGAAACTCTGCCTGGATCTTTGCCATTTCTCTAGATAGCTTCTCCTGATCATTCTTATACTTGCTACGAATATCCTTCATACGCTTCTGGAATTCTTTGTTCTTACCTGCAGCTTTGATTTGTTTCTGCGTTAGAGGGAAAGTAATCAATCTTGCTAGGAAAGCAATCAATAGTATAGACCAGCCAAGATTCCCAGTGGTATTAAATAGAAGTATTAATAAATTAAACACAGGCTCATACACCAATGTTCCCACCAAACTTCCAATTAAATTAAACATACACTTAATATCAAAATTAAATTTCGTAAAGTCAAAAACCAGATCATTCAAATCTGATTTAATCAGTAAAGCTACTTAACATAGCGATTTTATCAGAAAAAAGTGCCTTATTGAAAGGATTTATGATAATCCCTTTTCAAATTCGATGGCTTTTTTAGTCATATTCAAAGCCTCATCCAACCTACCTTGTTCAAGCAGCTGTGTTACCTTCTGCCCAACAATATCTTTCATTCGTTTTTCGTATTCAACCATTATTGGCATTACAGCCTGACTCAGTTCTTCAAAGTGATCATCTAGCGTAGGAATGACTTTCATAAGAGTGTCATAGCTCATCCCTTCAGGTAGCTTTTCAAGCACCATCTGAGCTATCTGCTTTGCCCTATCTTCAGTCATCTCACCATGTTCAACCTTCTCCTTAATAATATTTACAATCTCTTGTTGAACTTTGTTTCTTAATTGCTCTGCTTTTTCTCCCATAATTATGTCTCATTATCTTCAATGAGTTCACCTTCTAACTCATCGACATGTTTGTAAATTACTGAAAGTGCTTTCATAATCTCTTGAACATTTCTGTCATTGTTCTCAAGCAGTCTTCTAAATTCATCCATATCTCTCATCATTTCAACAATATTATCTGCCTTCTGGTCCAACTTATTTTCAATATTATCGATTTGCTCTCCCATTTCTCTACCCTTCGAAATACCTAATTCCCTTTTTAAATCGGTAAATTCTCTCTCCATAACTTTGTAGGATCTGAAGAATTCATCCCATTCTCTCTTGAGATCATCTAATTCTTTTTTAATATGTTCTATATTTGATTCCATAATTAATTTCCTATTATTAATATTAACACTTTAAAGGGTTTTATTGTACCAACTCGCTTTCTAACTCATCTACGTTTCTATTTACCTTTCTAACTTTTTTGCGCATATCTTTCATTACTAAGTCATTATTTTTGACTATCCTTTTTACAGAATTCAAGTCCCGCATGATTTGAGTTATCTGTCTATCTCTTTCATCAATTTTACTCTCTATCCTAACTATCTGCTGCGATAGTTCACCTCCACGATCTACACCTAGCTCTTTTTGAATTGCTTCAATTCTTGTTTCAATATTTTCAATACTTCTGCCTAATTTTTGAAGTTCATCATTTACATTCTGAACATCATTTTTGATTGATGGAAAATCTCGTGAAAAATCATTCCAGGCTCTTCTAAAATCTGATAAATCGTTTTTGATCTGCTGTATGTCGCTCTCCATATTATTTATTTACAATTTTCAGAAAGTCAGCTATTACCTGATCCTTTGTTTGTGATTCATCCAGCAAAAATCCACATGCACCTCTATGCCCACCTGCTCTTTTACTCAATTCTTTTGCAATAGATAAGAAATCAATATCTCTTCTATTAGGATTGAATGAGTTTCCATAGAATCTCACCTTTACACTATTTGCTTCTTTACCACGCTTTTTAAATGCAACT
Source organism: Candidatus Dojkabacteria bacterium (assembly GCA_020429485.1). Taxonomy (GTDB): domain Bacteria; phylum Patescibacteriota; class Dojkabacteria; order B142; family OLB20; genus JAGQLK01. The sequence continues at coordinate 7,777 of JAGQLK010000018.1, forward strand.
ACACCATCTACATCTGGAAATTGGGATGTCAAAAGCGGACCACTTATTTTTTCAGTTCCAGAATAGCCACTTACATCAACAAATGCAAAAGAATCCTTAATATAACTATTCTCACTAATATGTTTAAAAATTAGCTCTCTCTGGGCAAAGAAATTATCAATCTTTCCTGCAACACTGGGTAAATTGAAAGCACTTTCTACAGAGCCATTCACTATCTCCTCAATCAAAGCAATATTAAATGCAAAGTCATTTCTATCTATTACCTGACCTAGCTTCAATATCATATTTGGATTGAGAAATTCATCTAAACTAAATAAAGCCATATCGAATTTGCCTATATCATCTATATAAGGGGCAAACTTAGTCAAATCAAAGCACTCACGATAATATTGATAACAAACTTCTGCCGCACTATTTAAATTCATCCACCTACCTGGAAAATTTTCACTATCAGGCTTATTGCTTTCGTGGTGATCAAAGTATAATCCGCAACCATCAATGTATTTTAAGTCTGCAATAACTGTATCTTTATCAACTAATGAGGTGTATATACCTTGCTCCATACCTGTTGCTTCTCCTTGTAGTATTTGAGCTTCTGGATATACAGTTTTCAAAATCGCGCCTGAGATTACGCCATCTAAGTCGCTATCGGTGAGTATTTTGCTAATTGGATATTTACCAACAGGAGCGGGGTCGTAACCAATTGAAATGTTTGTTGGCATTGATTTCTATTCAAAAGTATTCTGTGATTATAACACCAAGAACTAGATAAATTTAATGCTTTTGAGCATCAAGTCTATAGTTTCTGCATTATCCTCAACATCACTTCCGCCCCAGATGATTACAAATTCATCACCTGAAGCACTGTAATAAATGTTATATGTTTCACCTAATTCCTTGCGATCAACTACTGCAAAAGTAGCTTCTGTATTACTTAGTATTGATCCGTATGTTTCCAGCAAGAAATCTCTGTCATCTCTTCTTCTCGCAGGATCAGAATCCATTTTCTCTAAATAAGTCTTGGAAGTATCCGAACCAGCCTGAATTGGCGAATATTTTGAATCTGATTTGAAAGGCACAAATACAACTTGTAAGCCATTATAATTATCAAAATTTGTTGCTAAATTGTCCACTGGTACTCTGAAGATTCCACAGGTATTATCTTCACCTTTTGCACTAGGCTCCCATTCGGGTGGAGCAAACACACTTATATTACAATCAGAAAACAAATATTCTACCCATCCTTCATATGGATCTACAGCAGCTGTTGGTTCTGGTAGATCATCGTCGCCTAAACCAGGTACAGGCGTTGTAGTAATGATAACTATTCGTTCGCCACCCTCATCAGGTGAAGTGTCAGTAGTTATCAAATATAACCCACTAAACATTCCGCAGATAAAAAACAGAACTGCAATGAATCCCATACTGAAGATATTCCAAATACCAAGCTTTTTCCTTGGGGGCTTTATCCCCATCTCTGTATTTGGTTGTTTTATTGCTGTGGTTGGTTCCATCCTCTTAATTTTTATTAATACTAAATTATGTACTCAATAGAAATAAAAGGCAAATTTAACCAAATGTAGACCTAACAGAAAATAATGGCACAAATGCTTATTACTTCTCATGTTTAATTGCAAAAAAAATACACAAATGCAAAAATAATTATTAATAATTCACGTTAAGTTTTAATTTAGATACATACTTTAAATGTCTGCCCAGTATGATTTCATAAATAACGATCTGCTCGTCTCTATTTCTAAATACTTGAGACTTACTAACTATTTAGGTGCAGCACAGTTATACCTCAAAGATAATTTCACACTTGATCAACCTCTAACCGAAGAGCACATAAAGAAAAGAGTTCTTGGCCATTGGGGAACTGTTCCAGGTATCAATTTTGCATATTTGATGCTAAATCTATTAATTCAACGGCACAAGCAAGAAATAATGCTTGTTGTTGGACCTGGCCATGGCTACCCTGCACTATTAGCTAATCTTTTTGTAGAAGGAACTTGGGCTGAATTCTATCCAGAGTATGAATTTGGTAAAGAATCATTTGGTAATCTTATCAAGAACTTTAGCTGGCCTGGTGGTTATCCTAGTCATGCTAATCCTGAAACTCCAGGTGTAATTTTGGAAGGTGGTGAGCTCGGTTACGCACTAGCTACAGCATTTGGAGCAGCAATGGACAACCCAGAGTTAATAGTAGCTTGCATAGTGGGTGATGGAGAGGCAGAGACGGGACCAACTGCAACAGCTTGGCACAGTAATAAATTTTTAAATCCAGTTACTTCTGGAGCTGTACTACCTATTGTCCATATTAATAGCTATAAAATTTCTGGTCCCACTCTATACGGGACAATGAGTGATGAGGAATTAACTCACCTTTTCAAAGGATATGGATACGAACCGATCATAGTCGAAGGACACTTCTTATATGAAGACATGCTTAAAGCTATGGAAGATGCGTATCAAATGATTAAAGCCACACAAAGAGAAGCTAGAGAAAATGGTAATCTTTTCAAACCAAAGTGGCCAGTAATCTTAATGAGGACAAAAAAAGGTTGGACAGGTCCTAGATTCCTAGGCGATAAAATGATCGAGGATTCATTTAGATCACACGGCGTTCCATTAGAGCATGTACTAGATGAGAAACAAGAATTCGATACTCTAAAAAATTGGCTTGAGAGTTATAACATCCATGAATTACTTACTGATGATTTTAAACCAATAAAAGAAATCTCAAGATTAATTCCAGAAAAAGAACTACGTATCGGCATGAATAAACATGCCAACAATATGGTTTCCAAGCCTATTAATCTTCCTGAAATCTTTAACCATGAAGTAAAGATTGAGAAACCTACTGTAACTTCTGCAGGTAATATGAAGGTTCTAGGGGAATACCTTAGCAAAGTAATGGAATTAAACATGGACTCATTCAGGGTTATGTCTCCTGACGAAACTGAATCCAATAAACTTCACGCCCTATTCGAAACAACACAAAGAGGATATATTTGGCCAATACCTGAAGGCTCAGAGAACATTGGTCCTTATGGAAGAGTTATGGAAATACTTAGTGAACATACTCTACAAGGATGGATGCAGGGGTATGTTTTAACTGGTAGAAACTCCATCTTCATTTCATATGAAGCTTTTCTAATGATTGTCTCAAGTATGGTTGACCAGTATGCAAAATTCTTGAAGCAAGCACGCCACGTAGAATGGAGAAAACCAATTCCATCTATGAACATTGTACTAACAAGCTCCAGCTGGAGACAGGATCATAATGGATTTTCCCACCAAAATCCTGGATTCATTAGCGATGCTTTAAATAATCACTCAGAGGTTATGAATATTCATTTCCCTGCTGATGCAAATATGCTACTTGCTACTATGGAGGAATGTTTCAAATCAAAAAATACGATAAATCTGATAATCACAGGTAAAAGAGACCTGCCTCAATATCTAACTATGGCACAAGCCAAAAAGCAATTATCGCTGGGTATAGATCGTTGGGAATGGGCTGGTAATAATGATAAAGATCCAGATGTTGTATTCGCTGCAACAGGTGATTACTCTACACAAGAAGTGCTTGCTGCTATTCAAATATTGCGAGATGAGGCACCGGAATTAAATACAAGATTTATTAGTGTAAGTGAATTAACATGTTTTGGAATTGGAGATAATAGAAATATGTGCAGAGTAAGCTTACCGAGATTTAGAGAAGTATTTGGTCTTGATAGAAAAATTATCTATGCATACCATGGTTATCCAGAAGACATTAAGCAATTGGTATTTAATCATCCAGACTCTCATAGATTCAGCGTTCATGGATATATTGAACAAGGAACTACTACTACTCCATTCGATATGCAGGTTCAAAATCAAGCTAGTAGATATCATCTAGCAATTGAAGCAATCAAAGCTGCAGCTGAAGTAAATCCTGAAGTTAGGAAAAATAAAGAAATGCTACTCAAGAAATTTGAAACGTTATTAATGAAGCACAAAGTATATATACATGAACATGGAGAAGACATGCCCGAAATTCTTAATTTTAAGTTTAAATAAATGAATACTTTAGTAATTAATGCAGGAAGCACAACTTTAAAGTTCAAATTATTTGATCATGAATACAATACTCTACTGGGTGGATTACTAGAAAACGATCAAGGAGAATTTGTTTTTAAGCTGGATAAAGACGGAGAAAGGCACAAATGGGAAATAGGAGCAGAAGGATTTATTAAAGCCCCAGAATTAGTTCTTAAAGAAATAGGCAATCACGCTATTGATAGAATTGGTTTTAGAATTGTACACGGAGGTGAAAAGTACACTAAGCCTGTTCAAATAAATGATACAATTCTTGAGGATTTAGAAAAGCTAAATGATCTTGC
>JAGQLK010000190.1 GCA_020429485.1 Candidatus Dojkabacteria bacterium
AAGCTATCTCCGAAAAATAGCAAGAAATCTTTGCATTTAATTTCACAAATTTCTATACTGAAGTAGATTTTCAGTATTTTTGAATTATAATCCATGGAAAAATATCTCGCCCAATTTAAGAGTTATTTCAATAGAAATAGATCTAGTGTAATCACTTGGTCACTTACTTTTTTATTGATAGTAACTTTTCTAGCTCCATTCACTACAAATACAATTAGTGAAGCACAGTACTCAGTAAATCCAAATTCGGCAGGTAAGGTCTATCTAAGAGATTACACTCCAAATCTAACGGACTCCTTGAACGAGTTAATATTAGGAGCACCTCCAAATACAGGGAATGGTAATGTAACTGGACAAAATACTGGTGCAATAGTGGAATTAGCTTCTTTGACACAGGAGTTTTATGATAACCCTCCAACAAGTGGTATTGTTTGGGCACAAGGGGAATATGACAAAATACAAGGACTAGATGAATTTACAGTACAAGCACAGAGTGATCCTGGAGACTCTTTTACATATTATCCTGGATTAGGTTATACAGTTCTTCGACCTGTTAGTACCTTATGGCAATGGTCAAGAAATCTTTCATATTTCTTCTTTATTATTATTCTAGTAATTCTTTCATTCCTTATATTATTTAGACAGAGTTTAGGAGGCCAGACATTGGTAACTATTACCAACAGTATTCCTTCTCTAATATGGGCAATAGCTCTTGTAAGTCTTAGCTATCCGATAACTGGATTTTTTGTTGATGTAATTACGATTGGTACCAACTTTGCTCAAAGTGTAATGATTACAGCCCCAGGCGCACCAGGTGCAGAGTTAATTAACAGTAACTACTTGGAACAAACCAATTCAGATATAAATTATCTACAACCAAACGACCCAGAGTTAAGCATTTGGAGCATTTGGTATACATCCAATTCAGAAGTTTGCGAAGCAGATGACTGTAGAGTTTCAAATATTTTACCTGACGTAGGTCAAGAAAACCCATTCTTAACCTTTGTAGGTATTATCATCCAGGGAGCAGAGGATACAAGTAGCAGCACACAATCAGCAATCGCAAATCCGTTACTAAATCTTGTAATAGCAATCGCTGCTTTTGCTGCGTCATTCAAGCTTTTCATGGCTCTACTTAAGAACTACGTAATGATAATTATTTATGCAATTATTTCACCATTCATCTTCATTGGTGTAGCTATTCCAGGTAGAACATACTCGACTATGTGGAATTTCTTGCGAACACTTTTCGCTGCAAGTCTTACTTTTGTAGCTGTGTATGCATTATTCTTGCTTATGGTAATTATTGGTCAAAGTGAGAACTTCGGAGACGATAATTTCGGTCAAATACGTGACCTTTCATACGCACCTCCATTGTTAGGTTACACAAATGAGCAGATAGTTGGAAGTAATTCTATAGTTAGAACATTGATTATTTATTTCTTATTCATCTTTTCACCATCAATACCTGAAATCGTTAAGAACTTCTTACAAGTTCAACCTACAGGTCAATACCTTTCACAGGTAGGACAAGACACAGCATCTGCAGGTAGAAAGCTTGTTAGTGGTGCTAGAGGTGTCGGTAAGTACTTAGGAATAGGTGGCGGAGGTGGTTGATCTTAATGCAGAACATTAATGACACCTACTAATCAAACTACAACTAGTATTAGGCAATTGTTCGAAAAGTTACATGCCATAGAGCTTGAAATAAAAGCAGATCTAGGTCCATCTGTATTCGATTACTTGTTCTTATTTAGCAGAACAAAAAGCATTAATGTAAATATTCCATCATTATCTGATAGTGCACATAAACATTTACAAGCTTATGTAGCAACTGGCAAAAGTATTCTAAACTTCTTTAGATTAGACTTACAGCTAGATAATGTGCCTCTAACAGATCAGTTTCTAGAGATATCACATGAGATATATTTATTGAGGTTCCTGCAAGCAAAGAAAATATATCCAGATTACAGCTTAGTCAGAATAATGACGCAGGTAGAAAGGGTCTTGTTAAATTCTAATCCAGACAATACTCTTCCTGATATTACATTTAGTATCCGGTTATTAGATGAGATAGTAGTTGATGAATTCGGTAGTATAGATATGGATCAGACAATTCTCT
>JAGQLK010000191.1 GCA_020429485.1 Candidatus Dojkabacteria bacterium
TCTGCCATCGTCTAAACACGTAACAGTACCACTAAGAGTGATATCTGTTAATGGTGTAGGCGAAGGAGTAATGGTAGGTGAAGGGGTCACCGAAGGAGTAGGAGTATTAGAAGGCGTAGGGGTAGCACTAGGTGTAGGGCTAGGCGTAGGAGTCGGGCTCGGTGTTGGACTAGGTGTCGGTGTAGGGCTAGGCGTAGGAGTCGGACTTGGTGTAGGACTAGGCGTTGGTGTAGGACTAGGTGTTACAGTAGGCGTTGGAGATGGTGTAATAGTCGGAGTAGGGCTAGGTGTAATCGTAGGTGTTGGTGTTACTGTAGGAGTAGGACTAGGAGTCGGTGTCACCGTTGGAGTAGGTGACGGTGTAAGTATAGTTACAGTAAGTGTTGTTGCATCATCATTGCCAGTATCTCCATCATTACAATTATATGTTGAAGCTGTTAGACAATCAGAGCCATCGTCCACGTTAGGGTCATCAGATAATGTATTATTAGGTAATTCTTGTGTAGTTGTAATTGCTTGATTTGAATAATTACCAACCAGCGCATATGTTACTCGGTATCTTAATATGATCGTGTCGTACAACGGTGATGCTGCTGGGTTAGTATATATTAAAGAGGTGTTGTAGGTTATTGCACCTGCGTTTGAGATATTATAGTCAGCAATACAAGTAGTTGTTAGTGGACATCCTGCACTATCTGGAGAATCATTAGTATTACTCATATTATATGTAGTACCATCTATTTCTACTTGTATACCACTTGTTGCACCATATGAATTAGTATTAAACGCACCTCCGGCTGGAATAGCATCAACAAGAGTTAAGTCACTCTGATTACCTCCAAGATTGGTAATAGTGATTTCATATTCAACTGTATCTCCTGGGTTAACAAATCCACCATTTAGATCGGTATAAGTTTTAGTAACCGTATATTCTGGTTCAGAAAAGCTAATAGGATCAGAAAAAGTCCCGACAGTACTGTAATAGTCTTTCTGGAAAGGATCATTAACATTTGCTGAAGTTGTATGATTAGCCTTAATAACATCGCCATAACATAGGACTTGGTTAGTAGCATTATCATCGAAGGCACTAACGGGTAATTGCCAATCAATAAAATACTCTGTAGCGTCTCCCACAGTCGAGTTATCAGGAGAAACAACTCCTCTAGCAAAACCAGTATTTATAGGGTCTGTAATGGTATAGACAACCGGCTCCCCTGTAGGGTCGTGATCATTCGTAGTCTCATAAAGTAATTGAAGAGTTTCTCCTACTGCATCACCATTTCCATTCATTCGCATGTAGAATTCTGTATTGCCATCATTATCAATATCCAGTAGTACCCACCATAAATCATTAGTGAAGCCTCGGGCTGGATTAGATTGCAGAGGCGAAGCTACAATTCTAGTTCTGAAATAAATATAGTCATCAGATATATTTGTACAGCCATCTGAATCACCCAGCGCATCTTGGTAATAGTTACCAGCAGTGTATGTATTTCGAGGGGTCCATCCAGGTTGGCCAGCATTTCCTGGATTGTAATGAGGAGCAGGACCAGAACAATCAGCTTGTGAGCCTAAGTCATTCGGGCCAGAGGGATTAGCACCTTTAGTAGTATCTGAGCAACTTGCACGTTCTTCGAAGTCAGCATATACATTTCCACTAATAGAAATAATGTTCCAATCCAAATCACCGGGCCATGAAAATGCCCCCAATACCTCGGCGGACTCTTCTGTTTGCTTATCCTCTAACTTTAAGTAAAAGTTATTGAGGTAAAAGGTACCACCAATAAGCAAAAACAAGAGAACCCCAGTAAGGATATTCTTGAATTTCGGATTCAAAATTATTTATATATTAATTGAAACTATATACAGTGTAGTAAATTTTGAAAACGGCGTTAAGGAAAATAGGAACTTTTTATCGAGAATATTTACCCATTAATTCTGCATCTGCAATGATGTGTCCTTTCATAAATCTATCAAGCAAAGATCTAGTCGTAACACTATCTAGATTTAGCATATCATCAAGAGCATATGCTCTGAAATAATATCGATGTTCTCCTGATGGTGGGCAAGGACCACCGTAACCTGTTGAACCAAAATCAGTGAT